>CAKPAV010000008.1 GCA_934133115.1 uncultured Bacilli bacterium | reverse complement strand
TTTTTTGCCATTTGCTCCACCCCCTTATTCTGATGTCAAGCTGACACGAGGGTCAACAATAGCGGTAACAATATCACCGGCAAGGTAAGCAACAATTGAAATTAATGCCGAAACAACAACAATACCTTGTAGTGCATAAGTATCATTCGAGTTATTAGCAGTAATTAATAAACCACCTAATCCTGGAATACCATAAATATTTTCAATATAGAAAGAACCAAGTAATGCACCTAATACCGCAGATGGAATAGATCTGACTAAAGGTACAATAGCGTTTCTTAATACATGTGTGTACATAATTTTATTTTCTGATAAGCCTTTTGCTCGAGCAAATTTAACATAATCAGAATTAAATTCATCAAGCATAAATCTTCTTACCCAAAGAGCAATACCAGCCATACCTGTTAAACCCATAGTAAGAGCAGGTGCTAACCAGCTTACGAAGTTATTTGCGTCATATTGGTTTGGTAAGCCAATTACATACACTAATAATAATTGCCAAATGTAATAATAAGCAATGCCCGGAATTGCATCAATTGAAATAATGTAAGTTTTACCTATTTTATCAATTACACCATCTTTATGTTTAGCCATTAAAACACCAAGAGGATAGCCAATAGCAAGTTCTATAACAACTGCTAAAATACCAACTCTAAATGAGTGAATCATTTTTTCTTGGAAAATAATATCAATAACATATGGAGTATCATAGCCTGGTAAGAAATATGATTTACCTAAATCCATAATGAATGTACGGCAATCATGAACATTTACATAGCTTATAGTTTCGCCAGCAGCATTAGTTACAGATTGTAAAACATCTTCAGTACAAACGATTTTTGGGAAAGGTAAAATTTTGTAGTAATAATTAAATATTTGTCCCACTACTTCTCCAAAACTATCGCCATATAAACCAAGTTCTTTTAAAATCTCGTTACAACGAGCATTTCTAATATCTTCTGGCATTTTATCCCACGAACCAATAACTTGTTTACAAATTGATGTTGGATCTTTTAAACGTAATAATAAATATGTTGCGGTAATTGCAAGCATAATAGAAATCAAAGCTGAGCCAATTCTTTTTAATGAATAAATTAAAAGCGGATGGGCAAAAATGCTTTGAAGTTTTTGGTTGTTTTTAAAAATTATTCTACGCGATACTAAAATAACAAAAACTATGAATAATAATACCAGCGCAATAATGGTGTAACCTATTAAAAATGTCTCCATTATTTTCCTCCTTGTGCTTCCTTAAAAATGCATAAGAGATTAGATCAAAGTAGACCTAATCTCATTAAAAATATTTTGTTTAATGAATTACAATTAATCAAAAATTGTGTAATCACTATCATCAGCTAAAGCAGCTTTCTTATTTTTTTCGAATAATGCTTTAGCAGCTTTACGTTCTGCTCCGCCCATAACAGTTGTTAAAGAATAAATTCCTTTTAACTTGTATGAACTTAATCCATAAGCAGCAGATGGAGTTTCATAACCCGCTAACTTAGAAACTGTTACCGACCAACCTTGTCCTTGCATGTAAGCTGGAGAAACTAAATGTATATTCCATAATAATTCATATTCAGCTTTAGCAAATAAAGTAAATCTTTGAACGCTATCAGTTGTTTGAGCAGCGCCATCATCAACATATGTGTCATATGTAGATAACATATTTTCTTTGTATTCAACAGTTCCATCTTCATTTACAATGTAATCTGGGACAGCACTTTGAGTGCCAGAATATTTAGACATATCTCCACCAGTAACATTAGTATTTAAGTATGTTAGTGGATCAGCATAGTCAGCGCCCCAACCAACAACGATCATGTGATAGTTTCCATTAGAGCTCCATGTTGTATAAGATTGGGCAGTTACATTAGTGTTTTGTACAACTTCAATCTTTGGATATGTTCCGCCAGTACAATAAGGCATAGAATCTGTAACTTTATTTCTATTAGTTGTACAAGCATTAACTGTATCATTGAAATCTTCAATCCAATCAGCATCCCATGCTCTTTGTTTTGCATCATAAGCAAGACCTAAATATTCAAATTTAACTGGATAAGTAATTTTAACATTTGATTTTGTTTTTCCACCAACTGTATAAGTAACACCACCAGCATTATTAACAGCATCAATAGCCGCTAATGCTTTCGTAGCTAATGCTTTAGCATTTGATTTTTGAGTATCAGCATATCCTGCTGGAAGTTGTCCTTGTTTTAACAATTCAGCAGCAGCTTCTTTTGTTACGTTTTTATTAGCAGCATATTCTTCATATACATAGTCAATGTAGTCTTTACCATAAGAATCTTGAACGAATCCTTTTGGTACAAGAGTCCACATTTGATATTGATCACGTAAGTCACCAGTTAATCCATAACGTTTGTTATAAAGTTGTAAGTCTACACCGTTAAGTAATAAATCACGAACAGCATTAATTTTCATTGCTGCATTTGCATTATTATTTTCTGCTGGTGTAAGCATTGAATTTTTACTACTTGAAGTAAATTCTTCTCTATTCACATTTAATTGAGTATAGAAAGTTGAATCAATCGCATCAATTTCACGTGAATAAACACGTTCATCTACTGGATTTTCAATAGATCCTGAATTATCTTTACCAGTAACATATTGTTTCCAACCATCTTGGTCAGTTTGAGAAACACCGAATGCATCAATATTATCTTTTTCAAATTCTTTACGAATAAAGTCATCATTAGTATTTTCTGGAAGTACTGTATATTGAATTTGATTTACATGTACATTTTTCTTGTCCCAATAATTGTTATTTTGTTTATAAACTAATTTGTTTTCTGTCCATTCACTTAAATAGAAAGCACCATTGTATAAGAAGTTATTATTTGAACGTCCATAACTTCTAATGTTTCTTGCAACATTATTAACAAAACTTTGATTAACAGGTAAGAATGGTGTATAAGTTAATACTGATGGGAAATAAGATGCAGGTTGTTGAAGAGTATACTTAACATAATAATATTCTTTGTTTGTCTTTGCATCAGTAGTTGTTCCAGCTTCAATACCAACACGAGAGAAAGAGGCAATGGCAGGAATGTCATTAGCAGTAACATTTAAGTCGAGGTGACCATATTGTTTGGCAAAATAGTTAGTTGCTTTAGCTAAACCATCATTGTTTTTTAATGAAGCAGCAGATAATCCTGGAATTGGATTTTTGCTAGCTAAATTATCTCTGTAATAAATAGAATAAGTATATGACCAATATTCATATCCGCCTTTAATAAACATAGCAGGCAAATAATAGCAATCTGATAAGTTATTAGCATCAAGAGCGTATTTAGCAGCTGTGATAAAGTCTTCACCTGTTACTACTTGTTTACCATTCGTACGATCAACGTATTGAATACCTTCACTTGTCATCCATGGGATTGGATTTTCAACACCACCGCGGATGTAGAATGTGTATTCATCCATTTCATCATTTACAAATACTTTTTCTGCTAACGCCTTACTTAAACGACCATAAGAGTCATTCTCCAATAAGCCATCAACGAAGTTGGCGATATGTTGTGCATTTTCTGCTGACATAGTAAGTGGAGTATTTAACGATTTTAATGGTGTTGCGATATATGCACGATAAAGACTTTTCCCTTTGTATGTGCTAGGAATGTATGCATTATCAACAATATCAAACGTTTCATACTGTACTTTGTTGTTACATCCTGCTAGAACAGTTCCAGCTGTTACTAACATGAATAAAATTTTTGATTTTTTGTTCATAAAAATCCTCCTTTTTATTTATAATAAAAACCTTGAACTTAGGTAGTCGACATAATGATACTACCGCTTCAGCGGTGTGTCAATAATTTTTGCGTTTCTAAGCGACATATTATATATAATATGTACAAGAAACGGCTTTCATTTTGATAATTTAATTAACTATCAAAGGGTAAATTATAGCAAGTACCATTGTTGCTATAGCCATAATTAAAAATGGTGTGCGAATATTCCAAACTGATTGCTTAACTTCACTAGGTAAAGGTCCGGACCATAGTTTGTTTTTTTTACGATATTTATTAGCTCTTATATCGCCGCTCACCCACGCAACTAATATGGCAATAACGAAAATTAAAGTGAAAACAGTAATTACTTTGTATGGCAAAATTATACCATTCAATTCAAGTACTAGATTAACAATGAAAAAAACTAAAACAAGAGCAGATAAAATTATACTCGTAACCCAAATATGTTTTATCTTTAAAGAATTTTTCATATAACCACCTGTCTTTCGCATTAGTATAATAGCACTTTTTTCTTCAGTTCGCTATTTTTTGTCACCACATTATATCGGTATTTGATATAATAACAATGGTGATGTAAATGCGCAACAAAAATTTAAAAGAAAATTTATTTTTAAGATATATAGCTTTGCCATTTAGAGGATTAGTTAAGTTTCTATCTCCCACATTATATGTAAAACTACAATATAAATATATAACCCATCATAAACTTAACTTAAAAAATCCTACAAGATATACCGAAAAGCTTCAACATTTACGTTTATATGAATATCCAAACAATGATTTAGTAAAAAAATGTGCATCGCGTGTTGAAGTTCGTGATTATGTATCTTCTTTAGGGCTAAGCAAATGTCTCATTCCTTGCTTAGGAATTTATAGCAAGTTTGATGATATTGATTTTGATAAGTTACCTTCACAATTTGTTATGAAATGCTCACACGCTTCTGGATTTAATTATATTGTCAAAGATAAAAACAGCATTGATAAAAAGTTTTTGAAGAAAAAATTTGATAAATGGTTAAAAACAAATTATGGAAAAAAGACTATTGAATTACATTATGCTAAAATTAAGCCGCAAATAATCATTGAAAAATATATTGGCGATAAGAGTAGTCTTCCTAAGGAATATAAAATTCATGTATTTAATGGCGTGGCTAAATATCTTTATGTCGTTACTGGACGTGGTGTAGATATTAGATACAATAACTACTACATTGATTGGACACCTTTTGATGGTGCACAATTTAACGGTTGGAAGAAAACAGATTACGAACTTAAAAAACCCACAAACTATGAAAAAATGATAGAATTTGCAGAATTATTGGCAAAACCATTTCCTTTTGTTCGAGTCGACTTGTATAATATAAACGGCGTTATCTATTTTGGAGAAATGACATTCACCCCTGCAAAAGGTACACTAATACTTGATGATGATAACGTTGATTATGAAATATCTAAATGGTTAAAAATTAATTAGAGGTGATAGTATGAAGAAAAAATGCTTTGCTTTATTTATTCCACTACTTTTATGTGGCTGCGGATTAGACGCTAATGTATGTAAAGATAGTAATGTGGCATTCCCAGAAAAAAATTATGTTGACAAATATACTGTTAATGACACTTTTGATTATAATGTTAGTTCCTCTAATGACACTTTGATTTATGAATATGCTAACTTGCCTGATAGCATTAAGAATGGACAAAATGAATTCGAATTTGCTAGCAATACAGGCATAATTAAAGAATCCGGCCTAAATAATATTCACTATAACAAATTATTTGATGGCGAAATTTCTTGTAGTGGTGCAAGAGCAAATTCTAGATTAGGATTGCTTTCTAATGGTATTGTCGTGGATTTTGAAAATAGGACCGCTAACGAAGTAAAAGGTATTGCTTTATATATGTCGCACAACACGCAAAATTTATATATGAAAGCCACTGCCACTTTATATAAAAACACTAATAAAGCAAAAAGAGAATTTGATATTTATAATTTTAGTTTTGTAACCACACTTCAAGTATCAAACTTAGGAACACACTTATATTATATTGATGTTACAAAAGTTTTAGATAATTCTATGGGATTAGATAATATTCAAATGATTGGATTTAAATTTGAAAGATTACAATTAACTGAAGAACAAAAAAATAGTGGAACATTTATGGAATATATTGGTTCATGGGAAGAAGAAAATAAAATAATTGATGAAAATAACAATCGCAAATCATTTGTAAAAATGTACGATATGTCACTCCCATATTCCACCTGGAAAAGATAAGATATTTTTAAACTAAAAAATCACCATTTCAAAATTTGGTGATTTTTTTATGACTAATTCGACGAATATTTATTGAACTTGTTTTTTTTGTGTTTGATGTTATATGTAGCCATATATCCAAATAATAGCAGCATTCCTAAAAATACAAAATTTTCTACAAGTAATAAACCTACATAGTTAATAAGTAATGTAATACCAAAGAAAATCGATAAAGTAATAACACCAATTTTTATATTAAATTCATCATCATTTTTAATATATTTTATCAATTCATAAATTACCGTTCCAAAGAAAATTATAACCATAATAAACGGAAATATTCCGCTTTGATATAATACATCAACTAATAAATTTCCTGATGTTATATAAGAATATCCATTAGGAATTGATGTTCCCACAAAAGATACTTTAACCTCTGTCAAAAAGAATTTAGTATTGCTAGCATATTTACTAATTCCTATTTGCTGGGTTAAAATCGCTTTAAGAATATAGTTCATATTAGCGTAATTATTACGATGCACACGATAATCAATTCTAAATACTAAATATCCAATTAACGCTAATAAGGTAATAGATCCAAATATAATAAAATATAATTTTGTTTTCTTATTTTTAAAACGAATAAGTAAGCAAGTAATTAATCCTAGTATAAATAATACTAATGCAAATACAATCGGAATTAATAACATTGTAGCAACTCCACACAATCCGCCAAATAATGATCCATACCATAAAAACTTGTTTTCTTTTCGATTTGTAAATAACGTTACATAAATACCTGTTGAAGCAAGTACAGCAAAATTACCTAAAAAAGCTATACCAAATTGGTTAGGAACGGCAGATACAAAATCCAAATCTGAAAATACATCTATGATAATTCGTGCTTGTTCTATCAAGGCATATTGACTGCCATAAATAGGATTAGCAAAGTGAATAGCGTGAAATGGAACTCCCATTCCATAAATAGTAACAATCAAACTCAATAAACTAAATGCGCCAATTCCGATGTAAATAGCGGATAAAATATTTTTAAATGATGTCTTCTTATCATTAAACAAGCCATAATAGCACCCCAATACGAAGAATCCTAATGCTCCTAATAATAATGAAGTAATTATTAAGAAGTCTCCATACGCTAATTGACCAAAAGTACAAGATAGTAAGAAATAAAGAAACAAAGAACCAGTTTCCATTAATAAGGGAATAGTACTCTTTTCTTTTGGAAGTGATTTAATAATTGGGACAATAGCCATAGCCATTAACGCAATAGCCATAATACGGTAAATCGTGGATAAATTAGCAAAATTAAGTAACGTTAATATTACTAACTCAACTGCAAATAAAGGTATCAAATCTTTAAAAACTGCAAAACTACTTGTTTTTTCTTCCATATTACCAATAACATCCTTTCTCAACATTTTCATAGCCATTTGGTTTTACACTCGGACGTATCCAATGTTCATTAATTTGTTTTTTTACATAATCTCTACTTAGCCAACGATTTCCAACAATTCCAAATAGCAATGGAGTTGCTCCGCCTGTTTGTATGGCTTGCTTGCCTAAAGATTTAACAAACTGACATAGAGGAGTACCATAAGCGCCAGCACCAATAAGAGCAATATCAAAATCAAGTTTGCTGATTTCCTCTTTCATATATTCTAACGCATCAAACCAATTATGAAAACTAGTTTTATTATTTCCAATACTCTGTATTGATTCTAGTATAACAAAAGTTGCATTAATGTTTTTTAAATCATTTAAATATTTTTTATTTTCCAATTGTTTTAAAACATCCTCTTTAAAAGGGGTAACAATTAAAACTTTTTTATTGTTTAAAGCATTTAACCATTTTTTATTAATTGGTTCAAAAGCAAAATATTGAATAGTTGTAGCATTTTTGCATTGCTTTTTAAAAAAATAATCTTCCATATGAATACCAGAAATACCTAATATATCCGTATCTTTCATAATCACGTCCATTAGTTCATTATACTGATTTAAATATCGATCTTCACAAGGGAAAAATCCTGCATTATTTTTCATAGAATATTTAACCGAATTTTTAAAAGATTTTTTTAATTTCAAATTGATTTTTTCTCCATTATTAATGCAAGATAATTCTACCGCACCATAACGCACAGCCATAAACGGTTGATTAGACATAATCTTATCATAAAGGATGTTATCACTATATTCTAAAGTTATATTCTTTTTTCCACAAAATCTTTTACAACTTTTAATTTTGTGGAATACTTTATATAAAAATACAAACCATGCATTTTTTATAAAATAGGCAAGATATTTTAATAGCAATTTTTAACACTCCTTTTTTTGTTTTCTAACACAATTATTTATTATACTTATTTTTTATAAATTCACCAATACGCAATCCATCAATAGCGGCAGACATAATTCCACCAGCATATGATGCTCCTTCACCACATGGGTATACACCTATAATATTCGTTTCCCCTATTTCATTACGAGGAATTTTAATTGGACTAGATGATCTAGTTTCAATTCCTGTCATAGTTGCGGCATAATCTTTAAAAAATGGATATTTTTTTGCTAATAATGGAATACCTAATTTTAAAGATTCACTAACAAAATCAGGTAATAAATTATTTAAATTTGTAAAATACACACCTGGTTCATAAGATGGTTTAACTCGTCCAATATTTTTGGTTTCTTGATTAAGTAAAAAATCTCCTACTTTTTGCATTGGTGCAAAATATGGATAATTCTTATTAAACGCTAATTTTTCATATTTTTCTTGATAATACATACCTTCAAGTGGTGAAGATTTATAGTAGTCTTCAATATTAACATTAACTAACAAAGCTGAATTTGCGTTTTCTAAATCTCTTTTGAAAAAACTCATTCCATTAGTCACAATAGAGTCCTTCATTGTATTAGAACCCACTACTACACCACCTGGACACATGCAAAACGAATATAAGGTGCGACCATTAGGAAGATGAACCGCTAATTTATAATCTGCAACTGGTAATTTTTTATTTTTATATTCTTTCCCATATTGCGATTTATTAACTTCACTTTGTAAATGTTCAATACGTACTCCCATTGAAAATGGTTTTGGTTGCATAAATATGTTTCTTTCAAATAGCATTTTAAATGTGTCACGAGCACTATGTCCGATCGCTAATATGACATCATCAGTTTTAATTTCAATTTTTTTATTGTCGTGTTCTATAGTTACTGATGATATTTTATTATTTATTATATTTAAATCCACTAATTTATGTTCAAATAAGACTTCTCCACCTAAAGATATAATCTCTTGTCTAATATTTTTCACAACGCTCTTTAAATAATCACTACCAATATGAGGATGTGCCTCATAATAAATGTTTTTAGGTGCGCCATGTTTAATAAATTCATTTAAGCAAAATCTGATTCGTGGATCTTTTATGCCCGTTGTAAGTTTACCATCACTATAAGTTCCCGCTCCACCTTCACCAAAGCAAGTATTTGACTCACATAAAAATTCACCTTTTGTTTTAAAATTTAAAATATCTTTATCTCTTTCTTCTACTGATTTACCTCGCTCAATAATAATTGGATTAGTCTTAGCTCTAGCTAAATATAAAGCTAAAAACATTCCAGAGGGACCAAATCCAACCACTACTGGTCGATGTTTCATTTTAATAGTTGGTATATCTAATTCTTCAATAAAATGAGGAACACTTACATCTTTATAAGAAGAAATATCAATATTATGTTTAAGTGTTACAAGTAATGAATACACAAAAATAATGTTTTGTTTTTTTCTAGCATCTACAGCTTTTTTTATAATTTTATAACTTTCAATTTCTTCTTTCTGTATATGAAGTATTTTAGCAAGTTTATATTCTAACCTATCCTCTTCATCATTAAGTGATAAAAACACATTATTAACAATTACTTGCATAATAAATCTCCTAAATAAAATCCACTACCGAAAGCCCACATTAAATTAAATCCTCCGCATAATCCATCATTATTAATAATTTCCCCAACAAAATAGATATTTTTTTCTGTTTTTGATTCAAGGTTGCTTGTAAAATTATTATTATTAATACCGCCAATAGTAATTTGCGCATTATCAAAATCATAATTTGCTTTATAAGTGAAAACTAGATTTTTACATAAATAAATTGCATTTTCTAAGCTTTTATTATTTCCGAGTCGATTATTAATATAATTCATTAAAGGTAATGCAAAAAAGGCTTTTAAGAATGTGTCTACTTTCTTTTCTTTAAATTCATTAAATAAAGTTTTAGTCGAATATTCCGGTAATAAGTCTAAAGAAACAGTGACATTTTGCAAGTTTTTTCTAGCAATCAAAGAACTAATGTTAAATATTACAATACCTGATAAACCATTATCCTTAAATAATACTTCACCTTGCTCTTTATGTATTGTATCATTATTACTTTTTAAAGTTACTATTGATTTAATGCGTTGCCCAGAAATATCTTTTGTTTTTTCTTTACAATTAATCGGACATAAGCCTGCCTTTAAGTCACATATATCATAATTATGTTTTTTTAAAATATCAAAAACACTTCCATCAGAGCCTAATTTCTGATAACTTTTTCCACCTGTTGCAAAAACTAATTTATCACTTGTAAAAGTTTGTTTATTAGTAATAATTCTAATTTTATTACCTTCTATTTTATAGTCTATAATATTTTCTTCAAAAGCAAAGTCCACGCCTAATTCATTGCATTTTTCAAATAAAAAATCAACAAAAGCTTTTGATGATTCGCTATAAGGATAACACAAATCACCAATCATTTTTGTTTTTATTCCTAAATTATTCCAAAATGAATTTTGATAATTAAAATTATATTTTTTAAATATTAAATTGGTTAAGTTAGTATCATTATAAGTCCATTCTTCAATATGATTATTTCCAATATTACATCTACCATTACCAGTAGCTAGTAATTTGCGGCCAGCTTTGTTATTTTTATCTAATATTAAAACATCTATATTAGGATTATTTTGCTTTAATTTTATAGCTAAAGCAAGTCCGCTTGCACCTGCACCAACAATAGTAATTTGCATATTTTCATCTCCTACAAAATTATACAAAAATGATAACAATTAATCAATTACTGAAGTTGAACTTAATTGATTATTATAACTATTACATTCTTTTGTTTTTAAATATCAAAAAAATGCCTAGTCTTAAATTACAATATGTTCAAGACTAGGCGTAAGAATGTTAAGAATATTTGCTAAGTTACAAAATTAATATTACTTTTAAAAGTTTAATAAAAAGAGTGTTCGAATACTACTAGAGATCTGAACACCCTTATAGATTTATATTAATTATCTTTTTTTATAAACGAGTGAATAATTGCCAGGCGTAATTAGCCGCTAAATCTTTATCGTTAAAAGTTTGTCGCTCTGAAAATTTACCATATTCATAGTCTAACCAAAGAGTTACAACATATTTACCAAATATGTTCTTAATTAAAGAAATTTTTGCTTTTTCAATTTTTTCTATTCTACAAGTAAAAAAGTTACAAAGGTAAATTTTTTTACGAATATCACTGTTTGTATTAACTATTTTCTTTAGTTCATCATAAGTCATTTTCTATTTTCCTCCTAAAATAGATAGAATTCCAGAATTAATTAATTGTTGAATTGTTTGTGGCAATATATATTGAGTTCCACCGCCATATTGTCCAAACCACGGCGCTGCTTTGCCTACTATTACAGTAATAGGTTGTTTGACTATATACATTGTTGGGTTTGACATATTCGGCATTTGATGATATGGCAATGATAAACTCATTGGGTCAGTGTAATATGGTGAAACAAATCTTCCCTCAGCCCCACCAATTCTTTGAATTACAGTTCCTTGTTGTAATGTTATTGATTGCGTTGGGCCGCTAAATCCATCGTTAGAAGGCCAATAGCCTAACCACGATGAATTGACATTAATAGAGTTAAAAAAATTATTAGCCATATATAAACCTGCTGCTGTAGGGCCGCCCATTGTATATGCCCACGCTAATCCTTGTAAGCCGAGATAAACTTTTCCACAACTAGCAAAGAAATTGCCTGCTAGCAATGATGATGTTGCTAATCCAGCAATAGCTCCAATAGCAGCCCCTCCTAATGTATAGCCTATATAGCTACCAATACTACCATTAAACCAAACTCCATCTTCCTTATAATCATTATATGCAGCTGTTCCAAATCCGATTACAGCGCCAATAATTGCAGTGATAATGAAGAATGCTAAACATCCACTCGGATCAACATACATAATAGGATTATTATTACAATACATATAAAGATTTAATCCATTAATTTGTCCTTTTGTTTCATCTAATATAGTTAAAACATCTGGACTTATAAATCTTCCTATACTTGGATCATAATATCTTGCATTTAAATAATATAATCCTGTTTCATTATCATAATAATATCCTCTATACCTAAATGGGTTTATATCGAGTATCTTCTTTTCTTCTTCACTACTATTATCATTATATTTTACGTAACAATTTCCATAAGCATCATAAGCATACCCTCCTACCTCATTGCCTAAACTATCATATATTCCGATTATATCACCTTGTAGGTTTAATCTATATATGTAGTTACTTGTCTTATCGCCTTTATTATAAGTGAAGCCTACTAACTTATTCAAGACATAATGATAATTTATTATTGTAGTGTTGGATCTTCCTTTTATGCCTAAAAATGCTTAGTCATAAACAAATATTATTTAAGACTAAGCCTAATAATTAAAAGATATTTTGCATTATTTTGTTAATGAATTTTATTTAAATAAAAGCGACATTCCTAATAATAAAATTGATGTAATCAATAAGCCAATATCACATATTTCAAGTTTGCTATAACTTGTATCATAATCAAAATTATCCGGCATAATATTAGTTATTTTCCAACATAAATTGAAAAATGTCTTTGGCGCAATCCATACAAATAAGTGCATAGCAAATGAAACAAATGCAAGGATTACAAATAATAAACTACTATCTAAAAAATCATTAACTAGTTTAATAATTGAAAAGATTGAAACTACTATAAATACAATTGTTAATAAAATTTTCAACACCTTTTTCACCAAAACCAATCTCCTATATAATTTCCAACAAATTTTGTAACGCCTCTACCTACACCTGTAACAATTGTAGGGCCCATTGTATAAAGTTTTGACATTAATGCAACTACACTTCTAGAAAAGAATCCAGCCCCATCTACTCTTGCCATATTTAAATAATCACAAATTCCTAAATTCGTATTAATATTAAGTAATTTATTAGATACAATTTTTCCTAATTTAAATCCTGCAAATGCTGCGGCTCCTCCTACTAAAGCACTAAATCCAATATTTGCCCAACTATTACCTTCTAGTGCTGACATGCCAGCATTTGATGTAGCTCCGATAGCAACTGCTCCCCATAAACCACCTACTCCAGTAGCAAATGCGGCACCAGATAGCGCACCAAGAGCAACATTGCCCCAATTAATATTATCAAAAAAGCCTTTGCCTTGGGATAAATTTGAAATGCCTTGCCCAACAAGATTTAATCCAGCTCCGACTCCAGCGCCAACTAATACCGGGACAAGTAAAACCCCTCCAGAGCCAATCACAGCTGCGGCTGTTACAACAAATAAACCAATTCCTATCACTACTCCTAGCAAAGTTTTCCAAATTGAATTTGTTCTTTGTCCAAATCTATCCGAATAATTCACTGGATTATTATTACAATACATATAAAGATTTAATCCATTAATTTGTCCTTTTGTTTCATCTAATATAGTTAAAACATCTGGACTTATAAATCTTCCTATACTTGGATCATAATATCTTGCATTTAAATAATATAATCCTGTTTCATTATCATAATAATATCCTCTATACCTAAATGGGTTTATATCGAGTATCTTCTTTTCTTCTTCACTACTATTATCATTATATTTTACGTAACAATTTCCATAAGCATCATAAGCATACCCTCCTACCTCATTGCCTAAACTATCATATATTCCGATTATATCACCTTGTAGGTTTAATCTATATATGTAGTTACTTGTCTTATCGCCTTTATTATAAGTGAAGCCTACTAACTTATTCAAGACATAATGATAATTTATTATTGTAGTGTTGGATCTTCCTTTTATGCCTAAAAATGCTTAGTCATAAACAAATATTATTTAAGACTAAGCCTAATAATTAAAAGATATTTTGCATTATTTTGTTAATGAATTTTATTTAAGCAAAAACGATATTCCTAATAACAAAATTGATGTAATCAATAAGCCAATATCACATATTTCAAGTTTGCTATAACTTGTATCATAATCAAAATTATCTGGCATAATATTAGTTATTTTCCAACATAAATTGAAAAATGTTTTTGGTGCAATCCATGCAAATAAGTGCATAGCAAATGAAGTAAATGCAAGAACTACAAATAATAAACTACTATCTAAAAAATTATTAATTAATTTAATAATTGAAAAGATTGAAACTACTATAAATACAATTGTTAATAAAATTTTTAACACCTTTTTCACTAAAACCAATCTCCTATATAATTTCCAACAAATTTTGTAACGCCTCTAATGTTATTAATTACTATATTTGTTCTGCCAATTTACGTTTACATTTTCATGTTAATATGTTACTAATTTACATAATTAAGTAACTCGACTAAAACATTTCTTTTTATTTTTAAAATTTATGATTTAATCTTATTTTTTCACATGTTTTACATAATCCATCTTTATTCAATTCTAATTGTTTAAAATGTTTTTTATAAAATAAACTTCTAAAGATCCTTCCCCTGTTGTAATTTTATCAGGTATCATAAGCATACCCTCCTACCTCATTGCCTAAACTATCATATATTCCGATTATATCACCTTGTATATTTCGTCTATATATGTAGTTACTTGTCTTGTTGTCTTTATTATAAGTGAAGCCTACTAACTTATTCAAGATATAATAATAATTTATTATTGTAGTGC
>CAKPAV010000007.1 GCA_934133115.1 uncultured Bacilli bacterium | reverse complement strand
ACTAATTTTCATTTGCCTAAATCGACTTTAATTATGCTTGTATCCGCTCTTGCGGGACGTGAATTTATTTTAGAATGTTATAAAGAAGCTGTTAAAGAAAAATATCGTTTCTTCTCATTTGGGGATGCAATGTTTATTTATGGAAAAGAAAATTAACTATTATTTAGAATCACTTAAAGAAATAGAAGCACTAAATGGCAAACGCCCAACATTACTTTTACATGCTTGCTGTGGACCTTGTCTTACTTTTCCAATTAAATTTTTAAGTCAATATTTTGATGTTACTGTCTTTTATAATAACTCAAATATATTTCCAGAAAGTGAATATCAAAGAAGAAAAGATGAACTTAAAAAATTTTTAGAGTATTTCTATAAAGATTATAACGTGCGCGTAGAAGTGATTGAAACGCCTTATGATAATGATACGTATAACAAAGACTTAGAACCATACAAAGATCAACCAGAAGGATTAGAACGCTGTAAGATTTGCTATGCCAAAAGAATGGATGAAGCGTTTAGGTACGCTAACGAACATAAGTTTGATTATTTTACAACAGTTATGACTATATCTAGACAAAAGAATAGCCAAATTTTAAATGCTATTGGTAAAGAATTAGAAAAAAAATACGACTATACAAAATATTTCTATTCTGATTTTAAGAAAAATAAAGGCATAGATGAAGCACGTGAAATGCGTATTAAATATAATCTTTATCAACAACTTTATTGCGGTTGCAAGTATACTTATCACAAGCAATTTTTAGTAAAAAATCATCAAAAAGAAGAACAAAAATAACGATTAAGCGAGTTAAAAAAACTTGCTTTTTTTGTAATTTAAATTTTGCTTATAATAAAGATGCTTCCTTAAAAAACTAAAAAAATTGTTCTAAAAATCGACCTTATATTATAAATATAATATTTATTCAATAAATAGTAAAAAAATGCTTGACTATATAATGTGTTTTTGATAAACTTTCAATGTTTGATGCTTGCGATGAAGTGCAAGGTTGCTGATACGCCGAAGGCTGTTGTCATGAATGAGGCGTTCAGGGAATTTACACAGAGCAACGTCTAAGCCTGATTTAGACAAAGGAGGAATTATTCATGGCTAAAAGTAAAAAGATTAGAGTCCGCTTACAAGCTTATGATCACAAATTAGTCGATGTTTCAGTCGAAAAGATCATTGATGCGGCAACTAAATCTGGGGCCAAGGTTGTAGGTCCTATTCCACTACCAACGGAAAAACAAGTTTATACAATCTTAAGAGCTGTTCACAAATATAAAGATGCTCGTGAACAATTTGAAATTAGAACTCACAAGAGACTAATTGATATTGTTAACCCAACTAAGGAAACAGTAGATGCATTACGTAGATTATCCTTACCAAGTGGTGTCAATATCGATATCAAGTTATAAGGAGGTAAAACATCGTGAAACAAATAGTAGGACGTAAAATGGGTATGACTCAAGTCTTCGCTACTGATGGAACAATGTATCCAGTTACAGTTATCGAAGTTTTACCAAATGTCGTAACTCAAAAGAAAACCATTGAAAAAGATGGTTATGAAGCTATCCAAGTTGGCTACGAAGAAAAGAAAGAAAATCGTGCTAACAAAGCTGAAAAGGGTATCTTCGCTAAAGCAAACACCACACCTAAGTACGAATTAAGAGAACTTAAGGGTGATGAAATGGCTAAATACAACGTTGGTGATTCAATCACTGTTGATATTTTCCAAGCTGGTGACGTAATCGACGTTACTGGTACAAGCAAAGGTAAAGGTTTCTCTGGTGCTATTAAACGTTATGGCTACACAATCGGACCTAAAGGACATGGATCTGGCTATCATAGAGGATCAGGATCTTATGCAACAATCGGTAGAACAAACAACCGTATTCATCCTGGTAAGAAATCTGCTGGTCATCACGGTAACAAAACCGCAACTATCTTAAACTTAGTTGTTGTTGCAGTTGATGCATCAAAGAATGCTCTCTTAGTAAAAGGTGCAATTCCTGGACCTACAAAATCAATCGTTACAGTAAGAAGTGCTGTTAAAGCTCAAAAAGGCGCAAAAGTTATTAAGACTTTAGTAAACAACACTACTGCTGCAGCAGAATAGTGAGGTATAACTATGGCAGAGAAAGTAAAGAATGTTAAGGTTCCAGTCGTATCTATGACTGGCGAAAATGTTTCAAATATGTTACTTAAAGGTGAAGTATTTAACATTGAACCTAATAAATCAGTTATGTTTGATGCTGTTCAAGTTTATCAAGCTAACAAACGTCAAGCTACTGCAAAAACTAAAGTTCGTTCTGAAGTTAGTGGCGGCGGTAAAAAACCATGGAAACAAAAAGGTACAGGTCGTGCTCGTGCAGGATCTAGCCGTTCCCCAATCTGGGTTGGCGGTGGTACCGTATTTGGACCAGACGGAAGACAAAATTACTCATTATCAATGAATAAAGCAGCTCACAACTTAGCTCTTCGTTCAGCTTTATCTTTAAAAGTAAAAGAAAAAGCAGTTGTTGTATTTGACAAATTAGATTTAGCAGATGCAAAAACAAAAAATATGGTTAGCGTTTTAAAAGCAGTTAACGCTGGTAAAAAAGTTCTAATCGTATTAGATGAAGAAAACGAAAACGTTATTAAAGCTGCAAGAAATATTCCTGGTACAATGATTGTTCCAACTGATAATGTTTGTGTTTATGACTTATTAAATGTTGATACTGTCGTTGCAACAAAGGCAGCTATCAAAGCAGTTGAGGAGGCACTTAAATAATGGCAAAGAAAACTCAAGAAGCCGCAGAAAAGCGCTTCGCAAAACCAACTCCAAAACAATTTGATGTCATTGTTCGTCCAGTTATCACTGAGAAATCAATGGCTATGGCTCAAAACCAAAACAAAATTGTTGTTGAAGTATTAAAGTCAGCTAATCGTGCTGAAATCAAAATGGCTTTCGAATCAGTATTCCAAGTCAAAGTAAAAGAAGTCAACATTATTAACGTTGATGCAAAAGCAGCTAAAAGAGGCACACGTTATCCTGGTATGATTCCTGGATACAAAAAAGCAATTGTTACACTTGCTGATGGTGAAGCCTTAGATTTATTCAAAGAATAGTCCTTTATATATAAGGATATAGAAAAATTTAAATATAGGAGAAAGATATTATGTCAATTAGAACATACAAACCGACGACTCCAAGCCGTCGCCAAATGACAAACTCGACATTTGAAGAAATTACAACAAGTACTCCTGAAAAAAGTTTATTAGTTAGCATTAAGAAAACTGGTGGTCGTAATAACAATGGCCGCATCACAACTCGCCATATTGGTGGAGGAAATAAACGTAAGTACCGTCTTGTTGACTTCAAGAGAGTTAAAGATGGAATCCCTGCAACAGTTGCTACTGTTGAATATGATCCAAATAGAAATGCAAATATTTGCTTAATCAACTACGTTGATGGTACAAAGTCTTACATCATTGCTCCAAAAGGAATCAAAGTTGGAGACAAAGTAGTATCTGGCGAAGCAGTTGATATTAAAGTGGGTAATGCCATGAATATTGGTAATATCCCTGAAGGTACCTTAGTTCATAACGTTGAACTTTATCCTGGCAAAGGCGGTCAATTATGCCGTGCTGCTGGTACAAGTGCTCAAGTTCTTGGTAAAGAAGGAAAATATGTTATTATCCGTTTAGCAAGTTCTGAAGTTCGTAAAGTATTAAATACTTGCCGCGCTACAGTTGGTGAAGTTGGTAATGAAGATTGGAACTTAGTCAACTTAGGTAAAGCTGGTAAAAATCGTTGGTACGGTGTCCGTCCAACAGTTCGTGGTTCTGTAATGAACCCATGTGATCACCCACATGGTGGTGGTGAAGGTAAATGTCCTGTCGGACGTGATGCACCTCGTACACCTTGGGGCAAGAGAGCTCTTGGTGTCAAGACAAGAAACACAAAGAAAGCATCTAACAGTTTAATCGTTAGAAGAAGAGACCGTTAATAGGCAAAGGAGGAAATGAAACATGGCTCGTAGTTTGAAAAAAGGCGCATTCTGTGATGAACACTTAATGAAAAAAGTTGAAGCACTAAATGCTGCAAACAAAAAAGAAATTATTAAAACTTGGTCAAGAAGATCAGTTATTTATCCACAATTCGTTGAACATACCTTTGCAGTTTACAATGGTCACGAACATATTACTGTTTATGTAACAGAAGATATGGTCGGTCATAAATTAGGTGAATTCGCACCTACTCGTACCTACAAAGGTCATACCGGACATACTGCAGAAGATAAAGCTGCAAATGCCGCTAAGTAAGGAGTGTTAAAATATGAAAGCAACAGAAGCAAAAGCAACAGTTACATCAGTAAGAGTCACTCCTAGAAAGTGCCGCTTAGTTATCGATTTAGTTCGTGGAAAAGATGTTAAGGTTGCATTAGGAATCTTAACTAATACTAATAAATCTGCTACACCAATCGTAGACAAATTAATTAGATCAGCTGCCGCAAATGCTATCAACAACCACGAAATGGACGAAGATAAATTATACGTCGCTGAGATTTACGCAAATGATGGTCCACGCATGAAGAGATATTTACCTCGTGCTAAAGGATCAGCATCTGGCTTAGTAAAAAGAACTGCCCACATTACCGTTGTGGTCAAAGAAAGATAGGAGGAAGCAATTTTATGGGTCAAAAAGTTAATCCAAATGGTATGCGTTTTGGTGTCAATCGTGATTGGCATTCAAGATGGTATGCAAATAACCAAGATTTCGCAACCTTCTTAAACGAAGATATTAAAATCCGTGAATTCTTATCTAAAGCTCTTAAAGATGCTTTAGTATCTCACATTGATATCGAAAGACAAAAAACCGAAACTAATAACTATATTAAAATTATGGTTCACGTCGCTCGTGTTGGCGTTGCACTCGGTCAAAATGGTGACAATATTAATGCTGTAAAAAAACAATTAAGCAAAATTTTAAAGAAACAAAAATTTGGCTTAGAAGTTGTTGATGTTAAAGAACCAAATCTTGATGCAAATATTGTCGCACAAACAATCGCACGTAAATTAGAAGAACGTGCTTCATTCAGAACTGCTCAAAAAATGGCAATTAGAGATGTTCGTAAAGCTGGCGCAAAAGGCTGTAGAACAGTTGTCTCTGGTCGTTTAGGCGGAGCTGATATTGCTCGTAGCGAAGGTTATAAAGAAGGTATCATCCCTCTACATACACTTCGTTCTGATATTGACTATGCATTAGCAGAAGCAGCAACTACCTATGGCCGTTTAGGCGTTAAAGTCTGGATTTGCCGTGGTGAAGTTCGCCCTGTTAAAAATGTAGTTAAGAAAGGAGAATAATTCACATGTTACAACCAAAGAGAGTTAAGTATAGAAGACCTCATAGTTTAAAATATGAAGGAAAATCTAAAGCTGGTAATGAAGTATCATTTGGTGAATTCGGTCTCCAAGCTACTTCGGGAAATTACATTACCGCTCGTCAAATTGAAGCTGCTCGTATTGTATTATCAAGATATACAAAAAGAGGTGGCCAAGTTTGGATTCGTATATTCCCACAAATGGCAAAAACAAAGAAACCTGCCGAAGTTCGTATGGGTTCTGGTAAAGGTAGCCCAGAGTCATGGGTTGCAGTTGTTAAAACTGGCCGTGTCATGTTTGAAATTGGTGGAGTTGGAGAAGCAAATGCTCGTGAAGCGCTTCGCTTGGCAGCTTACAAATTACCAATTAGAACTCGTGTCATAGCAAAAGAAGGAAAGGGTGAATAAACATGAAATTAAGCGAAATTAGAGAGTTAAGCACTTCTGAACTTAATGAAAAAGTTTATCAATTGAAGGAAGAGTTATTCAACTTACGCCGTAAACAAGCTGTTGGACAACTTGAAAAACCTATGCAATTGAATTATATCCGTAAGGATATTGCCCGTATCAATACCGTTCTTAGAGAACGTGAATTGGGAATTAAATAGGAGGACTGAAACATGGAAGAAAGAAATACCCGCCGTGTTATTCAAGGCGTAGTTACATCTGACAAAATGGACAAAACAATTACTGTTTTAGTCGAAACTCACAAAAGACATCCAAAGTATGGTAAGAGAGTTAAATACGCTAAGAAATATTTAGCACACGATGAAAACAACGTTGCAAAAATTGGTGATGTTGTTACTATCATGGAAACTCGTCCTTTATCAGCTAGAAAACGTTATCGTTTAGTTGCTGTCGTAAACACAGAAAATGAAAAATAGGAGGAAGATAAAATATGATACAAACAGAAACAAATCTTGTTGTAGCAGATAATACTGGTGCTAAATCAGTTCGTGTCTTCCACTTATTCGGTGGTTCTCACCGCAAAAGTTCTGGCGTTGGAGACATTGTCTTATGCTCAGTAAAAGATGCTATTCCAAATGGAAAAGTTAAAAAAGGTGACATTGTTAAAGGTGTTATCGTTAGAACTAAAAAGGCTTATAACAGACCTGATGGTTCAACCATTAGATTTGATGACAATGCAATTGTCTTAATCAATGATGATGGTACTCCACGTGGCACACGTGTCTTTGGACCTGTTGCTCGTGAACTTCGTGATAAGGGCGATAAATTTATGAAAATCGTTTCCTTAGCTATCGAAGTCTTATAATAGGAGGTAGCCAAAATGAAAATCAAAAAAGGTGATAAAGTCATCGTTATCGCTGGCGCTGACAAAGGTAAAACAGGCGTTGTTCAAAAAGCATATCCTCGTTTAGACCGTGTCGTTGTTGAAGGCGTTAACGTTCACAAAAAACATAAAAAACCTACACAAACTAACCCAGAGGGAAGTATTGTTGATATCTATGCTCCTATTCATGTTAGTAATGTA
Organism: uncultured Bacilli bacterium; assembly: GCA_934133115.1. The sequence goes on along the minus strand of CAKPAV010000007.1, from coordinate 8,516 downwards.
GCACTTGTAGATCCAAAAACAAAGAAAGCAACACGTGTTGGCTATGAAGTTGTTAAGGGCGAAAAAGTCCGTGTAACAAAAGCTAGCAAGAGCGTTGTTAAATAGGAGGTTAGAGTATTATGAATAGATTAAAAGAAAAATACACTACCCAAATTGTACCTGCATTAATGGAAAAATATCACTATGCTTCTGTTATGCAAGTTCCACACATCGAAAAAATCGTTATTAACGTCGGTGTTGGCGATGCAACTTCTAATGCTAAATTATTAGATGATTCAGTTGCAGAATTAGCTCAAATCACAGGACAAAAACCTGTTATTACAAGAGCAAAGAAATCAATCGCTTCTTTCAAATTACGTGAAGGACAAGCAATTGGTTGTAAGGTTACTTTAAGAGGAGAAAGAATGTACGAATTCCTTGATAAGTTAATCTCTATCTCATTACCACGTGTTAGAGACTTCCGTGGTATTAGCAAAAATGCTTTTGATGGCCGTGGTAATTACACATTAGGCGTCAAAGAACAATTAATTTTCCCAGAAATTAGTTATGAAAAAGTCACTAAAGTACGTGGTATGGATATTGTTGTTGTAACAACAGCAAATACTGATGAAGAAGCATTCACATTGCTTGAATTAATCGGTATGCCATTCCATAAATAAGAAGGAGGACATCTAAATGGCAAAAACATCTATTAAGGTTCGTTGTGCACGACCACAAAAATATGCAGTTAGAGAATACACACGTTGCGAACGTTGTGGACGTCCTCACGCAGTAATTCGTAAATTCAAATTATGCCGTATCTGCCTTCGTGAATTAGCTTATAAAGGCGAAATTCCAGGTATGAAAAAGGCAAGCTGGTAAGCAAAGGAGGAAAATGAGTTATGATGACAGATCCTATTGCAGATATGCTTACAAGAATTCGTAACGCAAATGTGATGCGTCATGAATCAGTTACAATGCCAAGCTCAAACATGAAAGTACATATCGCTGAAATCTTAAAAGAAGAAGGTTTCATTAACGATTTCATCGTTCTTGGTGATGTAAAAAAAGAATTAACTATTACTTTAAAATACGTTGGTGGAGAACGTGTTATCTCTGGTTTAAAGAAAATCTCTAAACCTGGATTACGTGTTAATGTCCCTGCTGACAAACTTCCACGTGTATTAAGAGGATTAGGTATTGCTATTATATCTACTTCTCAAGGTTTAATGAGTGATAAGAAAGCCCGTGCTCTTGGCATCGGCGGCGAAGTTATCGCTTATGTTTGGTAGGAGGTAACAGTATGTCACGTATTGGTCATAAAGTTATTGAAATACCTGCAGGTGTTACTGTTGATTTCGATGGTAACCATGTAACAGTTAAAGGACCTAAAGGAACTTTAACAAATACCTTTAATCCACATATTACATATAAAGTTGAAGGAAATACTATTACTTGTGTTCGTCCAGATGATACAATTTCTATGAAGACTATCCATGGTACAACAAGAGCATTACTTCACAATATGGTAGTCGGTGTTTCTGAAGGATTTAAGAAAAAATTAGAAATCGTCGGTATCGGTTATCGTGCTGCTATGAGAGGGGAAAACTTAGTATTAAATATTGGTTATTCTCACGAAGTAGTTATCGTACCTGATGCAGGCGCAAAAATTTCTACACCATCTGCTACAGAAGTAGTTGTTGAAGGTGCAGATCGTCAAGCAGTTGGACAAACTGCTGCAAGAATTCGTGCAGTTCGTGAACCTGAACCTTATAAAGGAAAAGGTATTAAATATACTGATGAGTTTATTCTTCGTAAAGAAGGAAAACGTGCTGGTAAGAAATAGTCGGTAAGGAGGAAATGAAACATGATTAATAAAGAATCAAGACAAGTAGTTCGCGCAAGACGTCATGAACGTGTTCGTGCTAAAATTAGCGGAACAGCTGAAACACCTCGTTTAAGTGTTTATCGTGCAAATGCTAACATTCATGCTCAAATTATCGACGATGTTAAAGGCGTAACTTTAGTAAGCTCATCATCAGTTGCTCTTAAATTAGCAAATGGTGGTAATATTGAAGCCGCTCAAGCCGTTGGTAAGGACATCGGTGAAAAAGCCGTTGCCTTAGGTATAAAGAAAGTAGTATTTGATCGTTCTGGTTATGTTTACCATGGACGTGTCAAAGCTGTTGCAGAAGCCGCTCGTGAAGCTGGCTTAGAATTCTAGGAGGAAAGAAAATGGCAGAAGAAAAAGTAACACCAGTTGAAGAAACTGTGGTAGAAAATACTGAAAACACTGATTCAGAAAAAGCTCCTAGAGCTGATCGTCGTCCTCGTGGTGATCGTAAAGATCGCCGTGATGGTGGCCGTAGAGGTGATCGTAGAGATCGTCGTGAAAAACCTGAAAAGGAATTCAATGAACGCGTAGTTGCAATTAACCGTGTAAGCAAAACAGTAAAAGGCGGACGCCGTATGAGATTTGCTGCACTTATGGTTATCGGTGATGGCAAAGGCCGTTTCGGTTATGGTACTGGAAAGGCTGGAGAAGTCCCAGATGCAATTAAGAAAGCTACAGAAGCTGCTAAGAAAAACTTGCTCCATGTCCATTTAGTTAAAGGCGGAACAATCGCTCATGAAATTAATGGTGAATTTGGTGCTTGCAAAGTTTTATTAAAACCTGCACCTGAAGGTACTGGTATCATCGCTGGTGGTCCAGTCCGTGCTGTCTTAGAATTAGCTGGCGTTAGAAACATTTACTCAAAAGTCTATGGCTCACGTACACCAATTAATGTTATTCGTGCAACTGTTAATGGTTTGAATAACGTTAAATCATACAATGTAGTCAAAGAATTACGTAAATAGTTTATAACCAAAAATAAATCAATAATTTATAGGGAGGTGCAAGATATGAAACTGCATGAACTCGAATACACAGAAGGATCACGTAAGAAAGCATTCCGCGCTGGTCGTGGAATTGGTTCTGGAAACGGAAAGACTGCTGGTAAAGGTACCAAAGGTCAAAATTCTAGAAGTGGCGGCGGAGTCCGTTTAGGATTTGAAGGTGGACAAAACCCATTATATCGTCGTTTACCAAAACGTGGATTTAACAATATTTCACGTGTTGACTATGCAATAGTTAACGTAGAAATGTTAAATAAATTCGAAGAAGGCACTAAAGTCACCCCTGCATTATTAAAAGAAGTCGGTTTAGTCCGTAAAGAATATGATGGAATTAAAATTTTAGGAAATGGAAAACTTAATGTTAAGTTAGAAGTTTCTGCTCATAAGTTCTCTAAGGCTGCCGAAGAAGCTATTAAGAATGCTGGCGGAACAACCGAGGTATTGTAATATGAAAAAACTCGGCCAAATCTTCAAAAACAAAGATATCGTTGATCGTATATTCTTTACATTAATGATACTCTTAGTCTTCCGCATCGGAGCATCAATCTCTGTTCCTGGTGTAAAAATCAGTGATAATGCGGGATTTGATAACTTAGATGTATTAAGTATGATGAACCTTTTAGGCGGTGGAGCATTATCAAGTTTCTCCATATTCGCCTTGGGTGTGTCACCATATATTACCGCACAAATTATTGTGCAATTACTTTCAATGGATGTATTACCGGCCTTAACCGAGTTAAACAAACAAGGTCAATATGGTCGAAAGAAAATGGAAATGGCAACTCGTTACTTAACCTTACTTCTTGGAGCGGTGCAAGCATATGGCATTATAAAAACCATGGAAGCTACTGAGTATATAGAAGTTACAACGATTGCAAATTCGGAATTCTTAACTTATGCTTACATAGTTACGGTATTAGTAGCTGGTGGTATGTTAGTTATGTGGTTAGGTGACCAAATTTCTGTAAAAGGTATTGGTAATGGTATTTCTGTAATTATTTTTGCTGGTATCGTTGTCTCATTACCTAAACAAATTGCTGAAGCGTTTGTACAATATATGTCAAACCCATTATTATCAAAACAACCTTCGTTAATTGTAGCTGGAGGTGCGAGATTCTTATTATATATCCTTGCTTATTTAGCAATTATTACATTCGTAATTTATATTGAAAGTTCAAAAAGAAAAATCCCTGTTCAACACGCTGGCAAATCCGGTGGAACTGGACAGAGATATAGCCAAGCAAGTTTCTTACCAATTAAGATTAACTCTGCTGGTGTTATTCCTGTTATCTTCGCTTCATCAATTATGATGGCACCACAAGTAATTGTGAGCTTCATTGATGGCGCGGATACAAGTGCTGAATGGCTCAACGTATTCTCAAGTTCAAAAATGACCACTATGCCTTGGTTTGGTGGTAAGACATGGCAAATGCCATGGGGCTTGATTATCTATGTTGTACTCATTATAGCCTTTACATTCTTCTATTCTTCATTACAAATTAATCCAGAACAAATGGCAGAAAACTTCCAAAAGAATGGTTCTTACATTCCTGGTATTAAACCTGGTAATGAAACAGAAAGATACGTAAAGAAAGTATTAAATCGTGTAACCTTCATTGGTGCATTTGCTCTTGCATTTATTGCTGCGTTACCAGTTGTGTTAGTATTGGTTGGATTACTTCCTCAATCATTAGCACTAGGTGGCACAGGATTAATCATCGTAGTTGGTGTTGCTCTTGAAGTTAGTGCACAAATTGATGGCTTGGTTGCTGGTAAGAGCTTCGAAGAAGTTCAAAACCGTGCAGGAAGGGAGTAAAAAATGATGTTAAACATTATTTTAATGGGCCCTCCTGGTGCTGGTAAAGGCACACAAGCTAAAAAGATTATTGCTTCTTATCATATCCCACATATCTCAACTGGCGATATGTTTAGAGAAGCGATAGCTGCTCAAACTCCAACAGGAGTCTTAGCGGCAAGTTATATCAACAAAGGTTTGTTAGTACCTGATGAAGTAACAATCGCTTTAGTTAAAGAAAGACTTGCTAAAGATGATTGCGCTAATGGATTCTTACTTGATGGGTTTCCAAGAACAATTCCTCAAGCAGAAGCATTAGAAGAACTAACAAAAGAAATTAATCGTCCAATAACAGCAGTAGTTAATATCACTGCTGATCGTGATGTCTTAACAAAAAGAATTACTGGTAGACGTGTTTGCAAATCTTGTGGAGCTCCATTCCATGTCGAAACATTAAAACCAAAAGTTGAAGGTGTTTGTGATTATTGTAATGGTGAATTAATCCAAAGAAAAGATGACACATTAGAAAGTTTAGCAGTAAGACTTGATGCTTATGAACATCAAACCTTCCCATTAGTGGAATTCTACGAAAAGCGCGGACTTCTACATAATGTCAATGGTTTACTTGGATTAGATGAAGTCTTCGAAACCATTTGTGATATTTTTGAAAGGATCAAATAAAAAAGTATGATAACCTTAAAATCACCACGAGAAATTGTGTTGATGCGTGAGGCTGGTAGGATTGTGGCTAGTGTATTTGATGCACTAAAGCCACACATCAAACCAGGTGTTACGACTAAAGAACTTAATCGTATCGCCGAAAAAACCATACGTGATCAAGGCGCAATTCCATCTTTCTTAGGATACGGCGGATTCCCTGCCTCTATATGCACTTCAGTAAATGAAGTATTAGTGCATGGTATTCCAAACAATAAACCTTTAAAAGAAGGAGATATTATTTCTGTCGACGTTGGAGCTATTTATAAAGGCTATAACGGAGATGCAGCAAGAACTTATGCTGTTGGAAAAATATCTGATGAAGCTGCTCGTTTAGTAAGAGTAACAGAAGAAAGTTTCTTCGAAGCTGTTAAAATTATTAAACCAGGTATTCACTTATCAGATATATCGCATACGATTCAAGAATATTGCGAAAAACATGGCTATTCATTACCAAGAGATTATACTGGACATGGTATTGGTACCGAAATGCACGAAGATCCAGCAATTCCTAATTATGGAATACCTGGACATGGTCCAATTTTAAAAGAAGGCATGTGCCTTGCAATTGAACCAATGGTGGCAATGGGAAAATATGATACCCGTGTAATGAGTGATGAATGGACTGTTAAAATGGTAGATGGCAAATTAGCTAGCCACTATGAAAATACTCTTGTAGTAACTAAGGATGGCGTTGAAATCCTTACACTAGAAAGTAACAAAAAGGAGTGTTAAACTAACTATGTCAAAAGAAGACGTTATTGAAGTAGAAGCGGTAGTCGTTGAAACTTTACCTAATGCAATGTTTAATGTAAAGTTAGAAAACGGAGTCGTAATATTAGCCCACGTTTCTGGTAAAATCCGTATGAATTACATTCGCATCTTACCAGGTGATAGAGTTACGGTTGAAATATCGCCATATGATTTAACACGTGGTAGAATAACATTCAGATACAAATAAGAAAAATTTAAAAGAAAGTAAAATGGAGGAAATTATTTTATGAAAGTTAGACCTTCAGTTAAACCTATTTGCGACAAGTGCAAAGTTATTCGTAGAAAAGGCCGTGTAATGGTCATTTGCGAAAACCCAAAACACAAGCAAAGACAAGGTAATTAAGGAGGACATGCTATATGGCACGTATTGTTGGAGTCGATATTCCAAATGAAAAAAGAGTTGTTATTGCTTTAACCTATATTTATGGTATTGGTTTAACAACATCTAAAAAGATTTTAAAAGAAACAAACATTAATGAAGATATTCGTGTTAAGAATTTAACAGAAGATCAATTAACTGCAATTAGAACAGAAGTTGCAAAACACAAAGTTGAAGGTGACTTACGTCGTGAAGTTGCTTTAAACATTAAACGTTTAACCGAAATTGGTTGCTATCGTGGCTTACGTCATCGTAAAGGCTTACCAGTTCGTGGACAACGTACAAAGACTAATGCTCGTACTCGTAAAGGACCTAAAAAGACTATTGCGAATAAGAAGCAAGCAGTTCAATAGAAAGTGAGGATAATTGAAAATGGCTAAAACCACAGTTTCTAAGAAGAAAAAAATTAAAAGAAGCTATACTAAAGGTATCGCTCACATTCACTCAACATTTAATAATACCATTGTCACTATCACTGATGAAGCAGGTAATGCAATTGCTTGGTCAAGTGCTGGTGCATTAGGATTTAAAGGTGCTAAGAAATCTACACCATTTGCAGCTCAATTAGCAGCTGAAGCTTGTGCTAAAGTTGCTGTTGATCAAGGTATTAAAACAGTTGATGTTAACGTAAAAGGACCAGGATCTGGTCGTGATTCTGCAGTTCGTAGTTTACAAGCAGCTGGATTACAAATCCAAATGATTACAGATACTACACCTATTCCACACAATGGTTGCCGCCCACCAAAGCGTCCACGTGGATAATAAATATTATTTAGTCTACTAACGATTGCAAAGGGAGGAAAAAAATATGAGCAAAATCGTAAGTCCATTCGCAAAAATTAAATTTGATATTGCTGAATTCGATGGTAACACTAACTATGGTAAATTTGTAGTTGGACCATTAGAAAGAGGTTACGCTTTAACAATTGGAAATTCATTAAGAAGAGTTATGCTTTCTTCATTACCAGGTGCTTCTGTATTTGCTATTGAAGTTGAAGGTGCTCGTCACGAATTCTCTGCACTTGAAGGTGTTGAAGAAGACGTTACAATGATTATCCTTTCTTTAAAAGATTTAGTTTTAAAAATTGACGATGAAGAATCAGTCACTAAGAGAATTGAATTAGAAGTAGAAGGACCTAAAGTCGTTACTGCCGCTGATTTAGTTGTTCCAGGTGATGTCGAAGTTATTAACCCTGATTTAGTCCTTGCTCACGTTGCAGAAGGTGGAAAATTAAAAATGACACTTTATGCTCGTAACGGACGTGGTTATGTAACTTCAGAAGGCAATAAATTACTTCGTACAGGTATGAATATTGGCACAATCGCAACAGATTCTAACTATTCACCAATTACAAAAGTAAATTATGAAGTACAACCAACTCGTGTTGGACATAATGCAAATTATGAAAACTTAGTATTAGAAGTTTGGACAAATGGTTCTATGCTTCCACAAGATGCTGTAGCGCTTGCTGCAAAAATCTTAGTCGCTCATTTCGAAGAATTCTTGAAATTAAACGAAATCACACGCGATATGAATATTGTTGCTGAACCAGTTGAACAAACATCTAATAAATATGAAGATATGACAATTGAAGAATTAGATTTATCAGTTCGTTCATATAACTGCTTAAAGAGAGCAGGTATTGCAACTGTCTTAGAATTAACTCAAAAGACAGAAGAAGATATGATGAAAGTACGTAACCTTGGTAAGAAATCACTTAAAGAAGTTAAAGAAAAACTTCTTGGTATTGGTTTAGGCTTCAAGGATTACATTGATTAGGAGGAAGTTTAAATGGCTACACAAGGACGTAAGAATGTACATGGTAAAGGTGGCGTTCGCTTTAAAGCTGCCTATACTTCAAGCAAATATAAAGCAATGTTAAGAAACGTTGTATCAGAATTAATCGTTCATGAACGTGTTACTGTTACTGCTGGCTGTGCTAAAGATGTCAAAAATTTAGCAGAAAAATTAGT
>CAKPAV010000006.1 GCA_934133115.1 uncultured Bacilli bacterium | reverse complement strand
TTTGAAATAGTCGGACCTGGCACAACTTCTTTATCATTTGTTTATTTTGGAAAAGATAGCGATGGAGTATATCACGAAAAAACATTTAATAAAACTGTTACAGTTGTTGCTCCAAATCCAGATAAGATTAGGTTTACAGCAATTAAACCAGAAATTGCTGATAATACACTGCAAGTTGGTCAAACATATACTTTCTCAGTTTATGTAACACCTATAAAAGCCACGCAAGATATTGTTATTGATAGCAACTCTAATCCTAACGTATTAAGTGCGAGCATAGATAAAGATAACAATGTAACAATTACCGCTCTTGCTAGTGGTCAATCAACTATTACTTTCAAAGTTAATGGTTATGAATCTGTAACTGCTTCTATGACATTTACTGTTGCCTCTGCCGATATTGATCTAGCAACACTAATTACACAAAAGACATATCTTTGCGATTTATCTAATTATGGATATACTTTCTCATTAAAATTTAAAGGTGATGGTACAGGAGAAAGAATTCAACACATAAATGATTCTGGTAAAGATTATACTGATACATTTACTTATACAATTTCTAATAATAAGATTACATTTTCTTCTTGGTCAGATGGTGCTCCAAAACAATTTGAAATAGGACTTATAACTCAAAATGGCGACAAGATTACATGCTCTTCTGAATCAGAAACAAAAGATTACATATTCATTTCTAATGATAATAAATAAGGTGATGTTTATGAAAAAAAAGACACTATTATTCTTTATACCTTTGTTATTATGTGGTTGTGATAATATTATAAAACCTAGTGACTCAACTAGTGCTAGTAATTCCACAAGCCAAGAATTAAGTAAAGCTAAACAACTAGAAAAATTATATAATACTTTAGTAAATGCAGATGGCCAAGTTAATTCTGTAAACTCAGATACAACAAGCACTGTCTATTATTTGACCGAAGGCGAGCCGCTTACTATGCCAACAAAAGATAACTCCACACTAGAAAGATTTCTTAGTAATGATGGTCAAATTGTAATTCAAAAAGGTTTTCAAAGTGTATCACAAAATTCAGCAGGGAATTTTACTAATTTCTTCCAATACGAAAAACAAACATTTTATGATGATAACAAGTTTTACCGAATCGCTGATTTTGGTGATAGTGGAAGTTATGAGGAAATTCAGTTTTCTAAAGACACTATTGATATAAACTTGAATATTACTTTTTCTGGTACTGAAAGAAATAATATTCAAGCAATGATTCGAGCAATTGATGTCGCAGGATTTGATGTTGAATTTAGTGGTATTAATGATTATACCGCTAACGGTGAATGGAAATACTCTTATACATACTTAGTCTATGAATCAAGCACTAGTAAAGTCAAATACCAAGAATACATTTATCAAAACACATTAACTATGGTAAATGGAATAATTAGTAAAGTAGTTCAACATTCCGAACAAAACATATATTCCGGTGGATATAAAGGAAACTGGAGGATAACTGATTCAACATTTACTTTTAATCAAGGTAGTTATAACGTTTTTACTGGAACTAGATTCAACCCAAGTGATTATGTAAAATATAAGTCATAACGAATATGTAATAGCACAATTACTAACTCAGCAGTTTTCATAATTGCTGGGTTTTTTGTTCTAAAACTGCTTATCTTACATAAAATATATCATATTTTATTATGAAACCGGTTTTCATAGCCTGCTTTTTTTTACAATTTTATTGACATGCATTTTCATTAGTGCTATTATTTAGCCACAAAAAAGTTACTAGAACGATTGACTGTTCTAAAGAAAGGAATAATTTTTATGAAAAAAAGTAATCTACTTTTTGTATTAAGTGCTTTTGTGCTAATCGGTGGAATTGCTGGTTGTTCAACTAATGAACCTAGTAAATCTACAAGCACATCAACAAGCACTGTAGCAACTAAACACGCGGTAGTAATTCCAACTTCTGTCGCTGGTGCTTATGTTACTGCTTCTCATAGTGAAGCTATTGCTGGTGATAGTGTCAAACTCACTGTTGCTTTAACTGATCCTACAAATTATGAATTAAAATCTGTAAAAGTTGGAGAACAATTATTGAAAGGAACCGCTGACGCTAATAATGCCAATGTCTTCCATTATTCATTTGTTATGGGAGATGCTGATGCTAATGTTTCAGTTGTTACTGAAAAAATCGTTGTACCAGTAGTTGAAAAACACGCAGTAGTTGTTCCAGATTCTGTCGCTGGTGCTTATGTCACTGCTTCTCGTAGTGAAGCAGCAGAAGGCGATGAAGTTGATATCACCGTTGCCTTAACTGATCCTACAAATTATGAATTAAAATCTGTAAAAGTTGGTGATAAAGTATTAGAAGGAAAAGTTGACGTCAATAACAAATATGTCTTCCACTATTCAGTAGTCATGGGAAAAGCTGACGTAAATGTTTCAGTCGTCACCGAACAAATCGTTGTTCCTACTAAAGATCATACAATCTCATTTGAAGGTAAAGATTTAGCTTTTGCGCTTGAAATGCCTCAAGATGCTAATGTTGGTGAACATGTTTCATTCAAAGTTGCTGCTAGATCTGGTTATGAAATTACAAGTGTTAAAGTAGTTAAAGTTAGCGCTGCTTCTGCTGCTGAGGAAGGTGCAGAACCAGTTGAAGAAGAAGTTACATTAACTGGTAATGCTGTATTAGGTTATTCATTTGATATGCCAGATGCTGATGTTGTTATTAAAGCTGAAGCATTAGGTGCATATTTCAAAGTAAATGCTGATAGTGAAAAAACTATCTTCCAAGCTAAAGGTAGTACTTCAAGCGATTCTAAATTAAGCGTTTCTAGTTTCATTTATTCTTTTATTGATAGTGGAAATGTAGAATCAACATTAAAGCCTAATTTCTTCCGTGCTGGTAGTGAAGTAACAGTTGTTGCAAAACATAATGCATTTGCTATTGCAAACAAATTCTTTGCTAATGGTGTAGAATTAGAAAAAGTTGCTAGTGATACTGCTGTGATGTATAAATTCACTATGCCTGCCACTAGTGTAGAATTATCTGTTGAAGTAGTTGATAAAACAGTTGATATTGATATCACTGCTGCAGAACATACAACCACTTCTTTATATCGTATTAAGTCCGATAAATCACATGAAGAAACAACTTTTGGTTATCCTGGTGAAACTTTATATCTAGATTTAACAATTAATGATGCTGACAAAGATGATTATAATTTAACATCTTCTGCTATATCTGCTACTATGTTAAAGTATAGTAATGAAAAAGGATTAACTACTAGTTCTACTAATATTACAGTTAATAAACAAAGTGGATCATCAGAATTAAAAGCAACCTACTCCTTTACAGTAAGTTCTTATTATGTAGCAGCTGGACCAATTAAAATTACTACAGCTGAAAAATACATGAAAAAATATTTAGGTAAACCTTTCATTGGGAAATGGCAAGGATTTGAAATCTATAGAAATGCTTTCCAAACAACACCAACAACTATGGAATTTAAAGCCGATGGTAGTGTAGGTGGAAATGCTTATAATGTTTCTGGATCAATTAAATCAGTCGATGAAGAAAAAGGCGTTATTACATTAGAAAATAAAAAAGTAATTAATTATGAGGGTAACGCAGCTTGGTGTTATTGGTCTTCTGCTATAAACGATATTTATGTATTTAGTAAAGATATTGTTGATAATACAAAATTAACAAAATATGTTCGTGTAGATGGAAATAATCTTATTGCATTAATCTATGAAACAGTTAGTGTTACAGAAAATGAACACACCGTTGAAAAGCAAGTTTTAAGATTAGGTGCATTAGTAACTAGTTCAACTGTAGTACTTAATATAGATGTTGAAATGATTAGCGGTACTAATATCCAAGAAAGCGGATCTAAATTCTTAGTCAAGAAAAATGACGCTACTATTCTTGCTGTAGGACTTGGCGATGAATACGGAACTTATAAAAATGGCGATAGTACATTAGTTCTTGATGGCGCTGGAAAAGCAACTCTAGATGGTGTTGAAGGAACATATGCTGTTGATTCTGCTAATAAAAACAAAGTTACTGTTACAATTGCAGAAGTTGAACATGTTTACACAATTGATAAGTCAGCTAAAACATTTACTGATTATGTTGAAGCATTAAAATCTTTATATTCATCATTTGTCAGTACTAAAAACAACAATACTTTAGTATTAAATGAAAACGGTTCTGGTAAGTATAATAGTGAAGATATTAGAAACTTTGAATATGATGAAGCTAGTAAAAATGTTTCATTTGAAACTAGCAGTTTCGTTTTTGATTTAACTTGGGATCCAGTCAATGGCACATTAAAAGGCACATTTGAAGATATTGATGGCAGTTATGATATTGAGTTCACTATCGTAGTTGAAGAAGGCCCATTCTATCTTGGTAAATTTAGCTTCTCATTGATGAATCCTAGTGGATATACAACTGATGCTGTTCTTACAATTACTGAAAATAGCATTGACGTTACATTTTCAAGTTTCTCTGGTGATGGTACTAAGACATCATATTCTGTTACTGAAGATGTAACATTCCAAGAAAAGAGAATTTTCGGTGAAAGTACTAAGTACATTGAAGTTACTATTAACCCAACAACTAAGACTGTTACTAAAGTTGAAATTTTTGCTAATGGTGAGGCTGATTCTGCACAATACGAATCAAAGGGATCATTAACAAAACAAGCTTAATTATTTACACTTAAAAAAACACCTTCCAATTTTGGAGGGTGTTTTTTTATTGCCCACACACTTATTAATAAATATTAATACATTATAATAGGTGATTTTTGTGAATACTAAAATTATTAATTTAATGAATAAAGTAAAAAAATACTTCTTTTTTAACACTGATAAAAGATTATTAAAACAAATAAAAAAAGATTTAAATAAAATATTTAAGCAATTAAATATTAATCAATCTTTTGATATAACTAATATTTTTAGTTTAAAAGATTCTTTAGAAAATGATTTAGAAGCCGCATATTTAGGAGATCCAGCATATAAAAGTAAAAAAGAAGTAATACTATGTTATCCAGGATTTAATGCGGTATTATATTATCGCTTTGCGCATTTATTAATAGAAAAAAACATTCCACTTCTTCCTCGATTAATTAGTGAAACTGCCCATTCTATAACAGGAATTGATATAAACCCTTATGCGCGTATTGGAAAAGGCTTCTTTATTGATCATGGCACTGGTGTTGTAATTGGAGAAACTACTTTAATTGGTGAAAATGTTCGTATTTATCAAGGTGTCACATTAGGTGCTTATGCCCTAGATAAACCTCTTGATTTAGTCAATAAAAAAAGACATCCTACCATAAAAGATAATGTCATAATATATGCAAATGCAACGATATTAGGAGGAAATACAGTTATAGGTAATAATGTCGTTATAGGGGCTAATACTTTAATTACTCATTCGATAAATGATAATAAAGTAGTTTATTTAAATAAACAAAAATATAAAATTAAAGATAATTATTAATTATTTAAGCTCGACATATTCAACATCTTTATCAACAGCTAAATTAATTAAAACTTCTTTAACTTCTTTTGGTGCGCTTTCTTTTACAAATACTTTTCTTATAATTGGGGCGAAGAAAGCATCATTAATTAAAGCATTTTCATCTAAAATAATTACGGATTCATTATTTTCACCAATCATCATAGTTTTAAGTACTTCTTTTGTATCTTTCGAAGAATAATCAATATGAAGTTCTTCTTCATTTAAGCAAGGATAATAATTTGCCACAACCGCGCGATATCCTTTTTCGTCAATACGTGTAAAGTCATATTCAATATAAAACATTGCTTCTTCCTCATTAATAATGTTAGTTAAGAATTTGATGTAGCGGAAGTTACTTGCTAATTCATTTTTACTCTTTTTAAAAAGAATAACATTATCAAATAATGATTCTAAAAATTTAAAATGTTTTTTACCTTGTTCATCTATTGTAATATCTAAATTACCTGGTAAATATAATGGACGACAAATCCAATCTTTCTTTTCTAATATCGCTTGATAGACTATTTGGTCATCATCAGAAAATAATCTATTAAAATTATCTAAATACTTATTCATAACTACTACTCTCCTTAAGTCATAAGCATTATAGCATATTTTCTTACATTATTGCCCATTAATTATAATTTAACTCACGCTTATTAATTTATTAAATAAACTAATATTAGCAAGGAGATGTTTTATGAAAGAGTTATTAAAATTTGATAACGTTAGTAAGTCTTTTTTTACTAAGGATGGCAAAACCGATGTTTTATCATCAATAAGTTTTTCCTTGTGTGAAAATCAAATTGTCGCTATTATTGGACCATCAGGATGTGGTAAATCCACTATACTAAATATTGCTTCTAAATTAGAAGATATTACTAGTGGAAATCTAACTATTAACGCTAAACTCGGTTATATGTTTCAACGCGATAATTTGTTTATGTGGCGTAATGTATTCGATAATATTAAACTCGGTTTAGAAATAAATAAAAGTTTAACAACAGAAAATATTTCTTATGTGGAAGATTTAATTAAAAAATATGGTTTAGAAGAATTTAAAAAATATTATCCTAATGAATTATCGGGTGGTATGCGTCAACGTGTAGCCTTAATTAGAACACTTGCTCTTAAACCAGATGTTTTATTACTTGATGAGCCATTTTCAGCTTTAGATTATCAAACAAGGTTATATGTTCTTGATGACGTATATCGTATCATTAAAGACGAGCAAAAATCCGCTTTAATTGTCACTCATGATATATCAGAAGCGATAAGTGTCGCCGATGCTGTAATCATATTATCTAATCGCCCTTGTATCATTAAAAAGATTGTCCCAATAAATATTGATATCAAAGACAAAACTCCTACTAAAACAAGAAAACACAAAGATTTTCAAAAATACTTTGATTTAATTTATAAGGAGTTAAATGATTATGAAAAAGATTAATTCTAGTGCACAATTTGTGGCCCATGAGCGTAAACATAGAATGTTAATACTTTTCTCACAAATTGCTTTAGCTCTTATTATAATCGGTTTATGGGAAATATTAGCAAGATTAGGCGTTATTAATGTATTCTTAGTTTCTAAGCCAAGTGATATATTTACTTTATTTATTAAATATGTAAAAAGCGGTGAACTATTCGGACACATTAAGATTAGTGTATTTGAAACTTTGCTCGGATTAGTATTTGGTACACTTTTAGGATTAATCATTGGTATTTTACTTTGGTGGAATGAATTAGTAGCCAAAATATTAGATCCATTTTTAGTTGTATTAAATGCCTTACCAAAAACCGCTCTCGCGCCAATATTAATTATATGGGCGGGAACTGGCATTAAAGGTATCGTTTTAGTGGCCATATCATTATCAATTGTGGTGACTATTTTATCATCTTATAACTATTTTATAAGTATTGATAAAGAACAAATCAAGATGATGAAAACTATGAATGCTAGCAAGTTTCAAATACTCACCAAATTGGTGATTCCTGCCAATATTGCTAATATTATTAACATTATCAAAATTAATATTGGTATGTCTTGGGTTGGAGTTATCGTTGGTGAATTCCTTGTTTCTCGAGAAGGTATTGGATACTTGGTTGTTTATGGTGGCCAAGTATTTAAACTGGACTTAGTAATGATGGGTGTCTTTATATTAGGAATAATTGCTTTATTAATGTATTTAGTGCTTAATTCCATTGAAAAATATTATCGTAATAAAAGATACGCTAGAAAGAAGAAAAACTAACCCATTTTCTTCTTTACCTTTTTATTAGTGGCATTTTTTAAAATCACTAATAAACTAAATTATGGAGATTATTATGAAAAAAATTAAAACATTCTTATTAACTTTATTTATGGTACTTCCCTTATTTTTTATAAGTGGATGTAACGATAATGGCTTAACTAATATCACGATTGCGGAAGTTACTCATTCTTTATTTTATGCCCCACAATATGTGGCAATAAATAATGGGTATTTTAAAGATGAAGGATTAAACATTAAAGTCATTACTACACCTGGCGCTGATAAGACTATGGCAGCTTTATTATCTAAAGAAGCACAAATTGCTCTTATGGGTCCAGAAGCCACGGTCTATGTTTATAACGGCGGAGAAAAAAACTACGCGATTAACTTTGCTCAATTAACTCAAAAAGATGGATCGTTCTTATTGGGAAGAGAAAAAATTGATAACTTCTCTTATGATATGTTAAAAGGTAAAACATTAATTGGCGGAAGAAAAGGCGGAATGCCGGAAATGACTCTAGAATACGTCTTAAAAAATAAAGGATTAACAGTCACAAGAAACGGAGAAGACGCTACTGCGGACGTTAATATTCGTACTGATGTTAACTTTGATGTCATGGCGGGTGTTTTTACCGCTGGACAATCAGATTATGTAACTTTATTTGAACCATCTGCTTCACAAGTTGAACGAAATGGTATTGGTCATATCGTTGCTTCAATTGGTGAAGAAAGCGGAGTTGTGCCTTATACTTGTTATTCTTCACTTAAAAACTATTTTAGTGAAAATAAAGAAACTTTAGAAAAGTTTACCCGCGCAATAAAAAAAGGATTAGAGTTTGTTTATAATGCTTCAAGAGAAGAATTAATTAAAGCTTTAGCGCCTTCTTTTATTTCTAGCGATGAAGTAGAAATAAAAAGCGTTATGAATAACTACTTAAAAATTAAAGCATGGCCTAATTCATTAGAATTAAATAAGGATAACTATAATCGTTTAATTGATATCGTTACACTTGCTGGAGAATTAGATAAGCCAGCACCATTTGAAAAGATTGTTGATAACTCACTTGTGTCTTAAGCACTACCTAGTAGTGCTTTTTCTTATCTTTTTATTACTATTTCGCAAGTATTAAAAATCTTTTTTCTTGGCTCTATAATTTCTACTTTTTGTTCTTTTTCTTTGATTTTTACCTTTTTTTCTAATGATATATTAGCCAATAAAATTATTAAAGGTGCTCCTAAGCATCCCACTACAATAAATATAACTGGTAAAAGACTTCCACAAGATAATAAGGACAAAGCACCAATAATTAAAGCGAAGATTATTGAATCATAAGAATATTTAAATACTTCTTTTAAAGTAAATTTTTTGCTATCTTTTGGAGTAACAATAAATGTTGCTTTTTTTCCAAATAATCCTAAGAAAATAGTTTTTAACATCATTGGTGATAAAGATGCATAAGTCATAATATTAATAATAAAATATGGGATTAATAAGAAAACATTTTTTGTTCTTTGATAAACAAATAAATCTGGAATCATTGGCGAGCATAAAAATAAAATCATAATTAGATATATAGTTAATGAATAACGAATAATTGGATAACCTAAAAATCCTAATCCAATTGTACAAATTGTTAATAATAAACTTAGTATTGGAACAATTGGTAAACTATAATGAGAAAGTTTAATATCCATTTTTTCAAACCATTTCATTTTTGAATGATTAATGTCTTTATCATATTTGCGCATATATTCAAGATTTCCTTGTGTCCATTTGCATTGACGTTTCTTTAATGATACATAATCAATTGGAAATTCTTCGTAACATTCAATATCCGGAGCGTAAATTATATTTAAGTTTACATTTTTAATTTCTACTGCGAATGAAATATCTTCGGCAACCACTAAAGGAAATCCTTTAGTCTTAATGTAACATTCTTTAGAAATAGTCATACCATGACCAATTAATGCATTAGCCCCATAGAAATTTTTTACTACTTGTACTGTTGTACCATTACTATTCACGCACATTCCCATTAAGTCTTGGAATATATTTTTACCTTTTAAGGCTTTATGTTTAGCTTGTACTGCACCACAATTAGAATCGCAATTAAAATATTTTAAAACTTTTTTAATATAATCTTGAGGTATTACTTCATCACTATCTAATACCACAAAATAATCATAGTCATCTCTTCCCATTAAATAATTATTTAAATTACCGGCTTTATAACCTTTATGATCTTTACGACGAATTACTTCCACATTAGAATGTTGAAATTTGTATTTATTAATGAGGCTAATATATTCATTTTTGGTACTATCATCTAAAATAACAACTTTAAAATTAGCATAATCCTGGCGGCTACTTTTAGAGAGAGCACTCGGATTAAAGTCATTGCAAGTACAATATAATAGTAATACACGTGGCTCATTTTCCTTAGACATTTCCACATCTTTTATTTTTTGATATTCTTTTTCTAATGTCTTATGTTTAAAAGCGTAGGTTAAAGAAAATATAAAATCTTTAATACTTCCTAGCCACAATATTCCTAATACTAATGTATTAATAACTAATAAAATAATAATTGAAATATACTTTATAACATTTGTTTCGTTAATACCTTTGATAATATTAAATAAAGCAAATCCTAAAACTATTAACGCTCCTATCCATAAACCAATAATAATTAAATAAACTGTTCCTCTTTTTTTCATAATGTTTTGTCTCCCTCTATCAAATACTTTGACAATAAATAAAACATTATGAATTTTAAAAATGTCCACACTTTTTTAGTTATTACTAGTTTTTTTTAACTTTACTTGGTTAATACTACATAGTATAATTCAATTAATTAAGAGGTGTAATGATGGATAAAGATCTAAATAAAATAATAGAATATGCCTTATCTCTCATTACTGATGGCGATGAAAAAGGCATTGACATAATTTATAAAGCAATGGGGAAAGTTATGTTTGTTATTGCTAAAGGCATTACTAATGATAATTTCATTAGTGAAGATGTTATTCAAGATAGTTTATTAAAAATAGTGCAAAGCGCTAATACATATAAAAAAGGTTCTAATGGCTATGCTTGGATTTGTAAAATAACTAAAAACACTGCCTTGAATACTATTAAAACTTTGAATAATAATCCCACTATCGACATTGATGAATTTGCTAATATTAGTGACGATGATGATTTAACTAATAAATCTCATACTCAATTACTAGTGGAACAATTAATGAATTCTTTAACTCCACCAATAGTAAAACAAATGATATATATGAAATATTTTTTAGATATGAGCGTAAGAGAAATAGCTAAAGAAATCAAAAAATCTAAATCATATGTAAGTAAAGAAATACAAAAAGCCGAAGAAAAAATGAAAAATTTAATTAAGTAAACGTGGACAAAATAAATAAAAAGATTGTTATATATAATGAAAGGACAAAATTATGAGAAGCGATATTAAAGACCAAGAATTAGAAGAACTGTTCTCTAAATATGTTGAAGAACGCGCTAGTACTCCTTCTAAAGACTTAACATTAAAAGCAAAAAAATATTTAAATGAACAAAAAGAATCTAAAGTTTTAGTAAATAATGCTACTTTAGCTACCAATAACGAAAATATAACATTAGATACCAAAAGTGATAAACAAAAATATTATATTTGGAGCATTTTTATAGCTATTATCTTAATGATTACATCCTTTTTGATTGTAAAAGGCATACGTAATAAAGAAAATGCCATGACTACATTTAGCACACTAAATGATTCTGATTTAAATGTGATAAGAAGTACATACAAAAATAAAAACTTTCTATCTTTTATAGATGAAAACCAAGTTTCTTTATATGAAGAATATGAATTAATTAATGCTACTAAAGATTATAAAGAAAACACAATTGTTGCTTATTATGTCGAATATAAAACTATTGAAAATATTGATAGCAAATTATATGTTGAACTTAATCATTTAGCGTTAGAAAAAACTTCTTCTTATAAAAATTATAATAAATACCTTACATTAAATAAAACACTCATCTATGGCGAAATAAAGAATTCTAGTTCTTATTTCTATTTTATAAACAATAATTACAAATATAATTTAGAACTTGTAAGTAATGATACAAATACAATCAATACGATATTAAATAAAATAACTAGTAGTTTCTAAACTACTAGTTATTTTCTATTGTTTCCATTTCCTTAATAGCCTTTTTATAAACACTAATGAAATAAATAAGCTCAGCAATCCCAGTTATTAACCAAGAGAATATATATAATAAATATAAAGATGGTATGGTTTTAAAATGTGCAAATATTGTATAAATCCAAATAATTCTAAATACACATGAACCAGTAATAACAATAATAGTTGGTACAATTGTTTTTCCTAAGCCTCTTGAACCAGCAATCGAATTATCCATTAAAGCACAGAATCCATAAGAAAATCCCATAATCATTATTCTTTTCATGCCTGCATCAATAACTTCACTAGAATTAGTAAACAAAGATAAAAATTGTCTTCCAAATACTACCAGTAATAATCCTAAAATTAAGCCAGCACCAAATGAATAAGTTAAACTAACAAGATAACTTTTCATTACGCGACTTTTATTTTTAGCCCCATAGTTTTGAGCCATAAATGTAGAACAACCAACATAAAACGCTGCCATAACATCATAAATTAAGGCATCTGCGTTAGCTGCTGCTGAGTTTCCATCAACCATAATTTTTGGTAAACTATTTACACCTGATTGAATAAATAAGTTAGCAATCGCAAATATTGAGTTTTGAAATCCAGCTGGAATACCAAGTTTTAAAACTTGTAAGCCAATATTTTTATTTAATTTTAAATGCGCAAATGCTAATTTATATTCGCCTTTAAAACGCATTATCGAAATAACAATTAATAAAGCAGAGATATATTGAGAAATAATACTTGCTAAGGCTACACCCATAACATCAAGTTTACAAACAATTACGAATAATAGATTTAAGGCAACATTAATAATACCTGAGCAAAGTAAAAAGATTAATGGGCGACGAGTATTCCCCATTGCGCTAAATACTGCATTACCATAATTAAATATTGCTAAAGCTGGCATGCCTAACATATATATTCTTAAATAACTTGTCGCGCCTTCAAAGAAAACATCTTGCGTTCCTAAAATACTTAAAAACCAAGGAATAGTAAGTTCGGCGATAAATGTTAATATTAATCCCATGATGATACTTAATACAAAAGATACGTGGATTGTGTCATGAATACTTTGTTGATTTTTTTGTCCAATAAATTTAGCAAGCAAAGCATTAACACCATTACCTAAGCCAATTAAAAAACCAGTAAACAAAGTAACTAATGTTGTTGTAGATCCCACAGCCCCTAAAGAATTTGGACCGCCAAACTTACCAACAACAGCAATATCGGACATATTAAATAAAATTTGTAATACATTCGTGGCCACTAGTGGTAAAGAAAATAATAATATTTGTTTCCATAAGGAACCTTTTTCAAAATTTTCACTACTGCTTGTCTTCATAACTAAATCCTTTCACACAAGCAATGTTTTATCACTTTTTGTTAGTAATTTCAACAATAAAACGCTTTAAATCCATAAAAAAATGATGAGAACAATTACTCACCATTTATTATGTTTATTTTAATATTTAGCAAACAATTTCATCGAACCATTTTTTGCCTTCTTTATTTAATACTTGAATCATAATTAGAATGAACAAAATGATAAGAAGCAACGAAATAATAACCGCGATTACTAAACCCATTAAAAAATAAAATATGATAAATATACCACATAATACTAAAGCAATAAGCATTTCGGAAAAAGTATAAATCATTATTGATGCAGAATTTTTTATTTCGTTAAAAGATGACCAATGCAATCGTGGGTGTTTTAAATTGATTACCAAACCAAATAATCCTAGTGCTAATATGTAGAGTTGCGGATAAATAATTAAATTGATAATATCTAATACATTCATTGGGATAACACATATAATAATTAAACTACTAATGAGTGCAAATATGCCATTAAATATTTGATTTTCAATTAATTTAGCCATGTAATAATCTTTTTTTCTTATCGGTAAAGTTTTGATAAGCCAAAAACTATCTTTTTCTAAAGATATGGCCATTGTAGTAATTGCCATCATAGCACAAAAGAAACAAATTATTATCGGGGATGCGCTCTTTATCATATCCACAATTAATGTTGCTTCTGGAGGAACTGTTATATTATTGAAGTTAATTACCACGAATGTAGTCATAATTACTCCAGCAAGTCCACCAGAAAAAGAACTTAATAAAATCAAAGGTACAGAGAATAACAGTTTAAAATCTTTAGAAATTATTGAGGAAACAACTGATTTAGATTTAACTTCTTTACGATTATATTTACTTCTTGAAAAACTACGATTAAGCATTATATAAAACGCTTCATAAAATTTTGCATATAAGAAGATAACGATAAAAGCGCTAACAAGCGAACTACCGACAAGCAATAAAAAATAAAGCCATTCATTATTAACAAAGCCACGATATATCCAATCAAACAAGAAAAAGTCACGCATTTTTGCAATTGCTTTTAGGAAAACTGTTGGATCTTCTTCACCTGTCCCATTTATATTTAATGTAAAAGATAATACAATAAGTCCAACAAATAATCCAATATACAAAATAGTAGAAATTATCTTAGCTATTTTAAAACGATTAACTAAAAATGAAATCAAAAATCCAATAACACTAGATACTAATACACCAATTAAAGGAATTATTAATAACAAAATCAAGCCAAAAAACAAAAATGAGATATGTGATAAAGAATATAAAACAACTGTTGGTAAAAATAAAATAATTGAGTATACCAATTCTTGTAAATAAAATATTAATAATTTCGCACTTATAATCGTTTTCTTAGTTATTGGTAAAGGAGTTAATATATTATGGTCTTTATTAGAAAATAACACCATTTGTGCTCTAAAGATTGTTGTAAAGATAACAAATATTAAAGCAACACTAGCAAATAGTAATGGAAGATATTGTTCCCCGTTAACTTCCTTTAAAATAACATCCATACCTAAAGTATAAAATATGGACAATCCAAAGAATAAAACTCCTAGAATTATTAAAGTTATATACGGCTTACGATTATTTTTCTTTGAAAAAGAAGAAAATAACTCACTAAACAAAGTCTTAAATACTACACTAAAATTATTCATGGTTAGTCAACTCCAAGAATAATTGTTCTAATGATTCATCTTTATTCATTGATTCAAGATTTCCATCATAAACAATTTTACCATTATTAATAATAGCAACATGTTCACATAATTTTTCCACCACTTCTAAAACATGAGAGGAGAAGAAAATAATATTTCCTTCACTAACAAATTCTTGCATAATTGTTTTTAAAGTATGGGAGGCAATTGGATCTAATCCCACAAATGGTTCATCCATTACTAATAAATGTGGATGATGGATTAAAGACGCTATGACC
Source organism: uncultured Bacilli bacterium (assembly GCA_934133115.1). Next base: position 336 of record CAKPAV010000006.1, on the reverse strand, counting down.
GCTAATTTTTGCTTCATGCCATGAGAATAAGAAGAAATCAAATCATTAAGATTATCTTTAATACCAAATCTTGTCGCGTAACTTTCTATTTCTTCAACTCTTTTATTTTTATCAACACCAAAAACATCACAAATGAAATTTAAATATTTAATTCCCGATAAATGTTCATATAAATCTGGATTATCAGGAATATATGCTAAAGCTTTTTTAAATTCCATTTCATTATTTTTCATAGTCATATTATTAAAAATAATTTCACCACTATCAAAATTATTTAAACCAACAATGGATTTAATTAAAGTTGATTTGCCAGCACCATTTGGCCCAATAAAGCCG
>CAKPAV010000005.1 GCA_934133115.1 uncultured Bacilli bacterium | reverse complement strand
TAGCTACCATGACAAGCAGACATCTCAATAAAACATTTATGAATTTTTCCATTAATAATATCTTCTAAAGCATAGCGAGCGCTACTTATGCCATCAATGGAAATATATTTAAAATCTTCATTTGTTGTATCCATGGTTTTTAAAATGCCGCCGCAAGTTGGAAAAAATCTCGCTTTAGATTTTTCAATAGATACTGAATCACTTGTTTCAATATTGATATTGTTATCATTTAGCCAATCATCTAACTCAGTAAATGTTAAAACTGCATCAATATATTCTTTATTTAAATCGGCTTCATCTTTTTTAGCAATGCAAGGTCCAATAAAGACAACTTTCGTATCTTTACCATATCTTGTTTTAATATCTAAACCATGCGCAAGCATAGGTGACAAAACATTTGCTAAATATTTCAAAGCTTTTGGATAGTATTTTTGAATTAATAAGTTGATAGAATGACAGCACGATGAAATAATAACATCGTGCTTGTCATCTAACATTTTATTATAAGCGTTTTTTACAATTGTGGCTCCAACCGCAGTTTCTTCCACATCATAAAATCCTAATTTTTTTAAAGCATCTCGCATTGTATCAATGCTTGAATCTTTAAAATTCGAAATAAAACTTGGGGCTAATGACACTATTACCTTGTCGCCATTTGCAATCATTTTTTTGACTTTTTCTATATCATTTCTAACAACTTTGACCTTTTGTGGGCAAGCTAAATAACAACTGCCACACAAGATACAATCATCATGTATAATAGTCGCTTTGTTATTAGCAAATGAAATAGACTTAACTGGACAAGTACGAATACACTTATAACAATTTTTACAGTTATTCGTTTTACTTTCTAGGCAATACTCCATGAATGCCCCTCCTTTTTTTATAATTTGGCTAATACATGTTTTGCGAATGTTTCATCAAAATTTTCTTTTGTAACGCCAGTAATAATCTCGTTGTCAACTTTAATTGATACTCCCGCAACACCACATTTGCCTAAGCAAAATGTGGCTTTGAGAGTAACTTTATCTTCAATGTTATTCTTCTTAATAGCATCTTTCATCAACTCAATGATATCATAACTACCTTTTAAATGGCATGATGAGCCAACGCAAACCAATATTGTCATAATTAATTGCCTTTATAAGCCTTTCTTAAGATTTCTTTCATATCTTCAACAAGAGGAACACGTGGGTTAGCTGGTGAACATTGATCTTCATAAGCTAATACAGCCATTCTTTCTAGTTCAGCATTCCAATCTTCTTCAGCAATACCCATTGCAGCAAAGTTAGGATCAAGTCCAACTTCTTTTGTTAAGTTAGTTACAGCAGTAGCTAATGATTCAACAGCGATTTCTGGAGTATCAGCTTTTAATCCTATCAATCTAGCAATGTCTTGATATTTCTTATCAGCACAGTAGTGGTTATATTTTGGCCATACAGATAATTTGGTTGGAACTTGTCCATTATATCTAATTACATGTGGTAATAATACAGCACAAGCATAACCATGAACACAATGGAATTGTGCACCAACTTTATGAGCAAGTGAGTGAGTCATACCTAAGAATGCATTAGCAAATGCCATACCAGCAATTGTTGCAGCATTATGCATCTTTTCACGAGCTTCTAAGTCATTTTTACCATTCTTAACAGCACGTGGTAAATATTCAAATACCATCTTAATTGCTTGTAAAGCTAAACCATCAGTATAGTCACTTGCTAATACTGAAACATAAGCTTCAATAGCGTGAGTTAAGACATCCATACCTGTCATAGCAGTTGGACGTGCAGGTAAATTAGTTGTAAATTCTGCATCAACGATAGCAACTGTAGGAGTTAAAGAGTAGTCAGTTAAAGGATATTTCTTGTTATTTGCTTTATCAGAAATAACAGCGAATGGAGTAACTTCACTACCTGTACCAGATGTAGTTGGGATACAAATTAATTTAGATTTTTTACCTAATTCAGGATATTTGAAAGCTCTCTTACGGATATCCATGAATTTTTGTTTTAAATCATCAAAGTTAACTTCTGGGTGTTCGTAGAATAACCACATACCTTTAGCGGCATCCATTGGAGATCCACCACCTAAAGCAATAATGGTATCTGGTCCAAATGCTTGCATTAAACGTAATCCACGTTTAACTGTTTCAATATCTGGATCTGGTTCAACATCACAGAATAATTGTACTTGAACTTTATTCTTTCTTAAATTTAATTGTTCAGTAACTTTATTTACGAAACCGAAATCAACCATTGAACGGTCGGTAACAATAAAGACTTTATTAACATCACGGCAAGATTGTAAATATTGAATTGAATTTCTTTCAAAATAAATCTTACGAGGAACTTTAAACCATTGCATAGTATTTCTTCTTTTACCTACTTTCTTAACATTTAATAAATTAACGGCACTAACGTTACCACCAATTGAGTTTTTACCATAACTACCACAACCTAATGTTAAAGATGGTAAGAATGAGTTATAAACATTACCAATACCACCAAATGTAGATGGAGAGTTCCAAATAATACGCATTGCTTTGACTTTTTCGCCATAAGCATCAGCCATAGCTTGTTCTTTACAGTGAATAGCAGCACTATGTCCTAAACCATTGAAGCAAACCATTTGTTCAGCAAGTTTAAATCCTTCTTCAGCATCTTTTGATTTTAAAATTGCTAATACTGGTGAAAGTTTTTCTCTTGTCATTGGTTCTTTTGGTCCAACCATATCACATTCAACTGCTAAAATAACTGTATCTTCAGGAACTTCAAATCCTGCTTGTTCAGCAATCCAATGAGCAGATTTACCAACAACGTTTGGATTTAATTTTGCTGTTTCAACATTTTCATCGCCATGAGCAAAGCCAAACATAAATCTAGATAACTTAACTTTTTCTTCTTTATTTACAAAGTAAACTTTAAATCTAACAAATAAATCTTTTGCTTCTTTATAAATTTCCTTATCAATAATAGCAGCTTGTTCAGAAGCACAAATCATACCATTATCAAATGATTTTGATAAAACGATATCATTAACTGCTTGTTCAACATCAGCATCTTTATGAACATAAGCTGGAACGTTACCTGCACCAACACCCATTGCAGGTTTTCCGCAGCTATAAGCAGCCTTAACCATTGCGTTACCACCAGTAGCTAAAATTGTAGCAACACCTGGATGATTCATTAATGCACTTGTAGCATCCATTGAAGGATGTTCAATCCATTGAATACAATTTTTTGGTGCACCAGCTGCAACAGCAGCTTCATACATTACCATAGCAGCAGCCTTTGAACTTTGTTGTGCTGATGGATGGAATGCAAATATAATTGGATTACGAGTTTTTAAACAAATTAATGATTTAAAAATAACTGTACTTGTTGGGTTTGTTACTGGAGTAATACCACAAACTACACCGATTGGATCGGCGATTTCAGTAATGCCAGTTACTGGGTCATCTTTAATAACTCCAACTGTTTTAAGATGACGCATATTATTTACAACATATTCACAAGCGAATAAGTTTTTAGTGGCTTTATCTTCAAATACGCCTCTTTTTGTTTCTTCAATTGCCTTAGCGGCTAATGTGCCGTGGTGATCAAGACCTGCAACTGAACATTTTGCGACAATATAGTCGACTTTTTCTTGATCTAAGTTTAGAAATTCATCTAAAGCTTTTTGAGCATTTTTAACAAGTTTATCAACTTCTTCTAATGCTGCAACATTTTCAACCTTATCTCCCATTTTTTACTCCTCCTGAAATTTCTTTTTTAGTTTATGAGATAATACTGCTAACGATGATGCAAGATTGACATTTTCAACCACAACATCGTCATTTACTTTTAGGTTAATTGGCGCGAAATTCCAAATTCCTTTAATGCCAGCATCAACTAATAATTCCGCGACTTCTTGCGAAGCGGATGCTGGGGTAGTTAATATCGCAATACTAACGTTTAATCTTGGAACTAAATTTTTTAGTTTTGCCATTGGAAATACTTGCTTGCCATTTATTACTTTACCAATCTTTGATTCATCATTATCAAATCCCGCTAAAATATTAAGGCTAAATTCAGCGAATCCTTTATAATTCATAAAAGCTTCACCTAAGTGTCCAACACCAACAATGATTGCATCGCTAATATTGTGGTAACCTAAGAATACTTCGATATCATTAATAAGAACATTAATATCGCGACCTGTATTCGGTCTACCTTTTGAAGTAGTCACTACTTGAAGATCTTTTTTTACTTGTTCTTCTGATTGATCAAGTGCTCTAGCAATAAGTGGAGCGGTAATTGTTACCACACCGGCATCACGCATTGATTTTAGATATTTTAAGTATATCGGAAATCTTTGTAATTGCTTTACTGATACGCCATCAAGCATAGTTTTCACTCCTTCGGTATTCTTTTACCGAATTAAGTGTATCGCAGACATTACATACTTGTCAATATAATCTCTTATGACATCGCTTTCATCGGTAAAATAAACAGTTTGTTTTTTAATTTATAATTAAAAACAATATCTTACATCTAATTTTAACAATTTGCTTATGTATTAAGCAAGAAAAAAAGAGCAAATCGAAATGATATCGTTATTTGTTCTTCTTTTGTGTTATATGAAACGTAATTTCAATCATTATTATCATTAAAAAAGCAAAAATTAAAATATAGATTGGAAATATTTTATAGCCTATTTTTCCACCTATTAATCCAAACAAAGGCGGCATAAATGAAGTACCTAAATAAGCACTGGCCATTTGTATTCCAATAATTGCTCCAGAATTCTCTTTGCCAAAATTTAGAGGTGTTGAATGGATAATACAAGGATATATTGGAGCACAACCTAGTCCAATAATAACAAAAGCCGAAATAGCAATATAATAAGAATTTATCGGTAAAAGCAATAATACTATTCCTATCGTTAGTATCGATGTACCTAATATAATCATTTTCTTATCACCTAATTTATCGGTAATAAATCCTGATAAGAATCTTCCCAATGTTATGCCTATATAAAATAAAGAGGCAAAATTAGCGGCAGCGCCGGCCTCAATACCTTTTACTTCTACAAAATAAGTGCTTGCCCATTGCATTGATGTAGCTTCTAACGCTGAATAAGAAAAGAAACCAATAAGTAAAAATATTACTCCACGTATCTTTAATGCTTTGAATAAACCAATATGCTTAGTTTCTTCACTAGTAACATTTGAATTAACATTCCAAACTTTTAATGTGCAAAGTAGAAATATTGTAATGACTAATTGAATTATTCCAACAATGCGATATCCTGCATTCCAAGTCATATTTTTTAAAGCAAAGCCCATAATAAATGGACTAACTATAGTTCCTACTCCCCAAAAGCAATGTAACCAACTCATATGTTTAGCTTTATAATGAATTGCCACATAGTTATTTAAAGCGGCATCAATTGCCCCAGCACCTAAGCCATAAGGTATTGCAAAAAGAATTAGCATCCAAAACTTGCTAGATAACGAAAAACCAAATAAGGCAATTGTAGTTAAAAACACGCTTGCAACTGTTACTATTTTAGTTCCGAACTTTGTCGTTAATTTATCTGATAATAAACTAGATATAACTGTACCAATAGCAATAATCATGGAAACTATTCCCATATATGAAGTTGGAACATTCATTTCTATGTGCACTACTGGCCAACATGATCCAAGCAATGAATCGGGTAACCCCAAGCTTATAAAAGCTATATAAATAATTACTAATAAAAAAGAATACATCTTTTCACCTCTTACTTTGAGTAGTTACTTTAGCAAGTGTCATAATTGCTTAATTATAACAATTTAGTCAAGGCTAATAATGTATTCTTTATTATTTCACTTGCAACTACTTTTTATTTTTTTAAAGTTACTTCTAATTGATTGAATGGAATTTCAATGCCATTTTCATCAAATGCTACTTTGACTTTTTCTAACATATAGAATTTTACATCCCAATAATCAGCATTTTTGCACCATACCTTAGCGGTAATATTGATTGAACTATCACCATGCTCAACAACATTAATTGCTGGTGCAGGTATATTAAGAATCTTTTTATTTTTCTTACAAACTTCTAAAATAACTTTTTTCGCTTTTTCAAAATCATCAGCGTAAGAAATTGATAAATTAACATCCACTCTTCGAGTATCTTTTTCGGAGTAATTTACGATTTGCGCTGTTGATAGGGCACCATTTGGTAAATAAACAACTTTATTATCTGGCGTTCTTAGTTTTGTATAACAAATATGAATATCTTCTACAGTTCCTCCATTATCCAAAGCTTCAATATAATCATCAACACGGAATGGACGCGTAAAGACAAGCATTACGCCGCCAGCAAAGTTTGATAAAGTACCATTAATCGCTAAACCAACACCAACACCAAGAGAAGCAAGTAAAGCTGTAACTCCTGAAGTATCAATTCCTAAATAGCCAATAAGAGCAAGAACAACTAAAATCTTAAGTCCTATTTTAGTAACATAACTTAAAGTACGATATAATGTTTTATCAATTTTCTTATTTTCCTCTACTTTTTTATCGGCTTTTTTAGCAATTTTCTTACTAATTGCGTTAATTATGCCAAATGATACTATTAATATGAGAATAGCAATAACAATTTTAATTCCTGTGTTAGTAACCCAATCTTGCACTGTTTTCCAAAATTGATTCCAATCCATAAAAATCACTCCTTATAAATAGCAAATAATATTATAGTTCTTTATTAAAATAATTTAAATGCGTTTTATATAATTTTCTTTGCGAGGTTTAGCCACTGGATATTCACCTTTAGTGTAACCTAATGCGATAGAACCAACTCCGCGTAATTCTTCAGGTAGTCCCCATTCTTTTAAAAGTTCTTTTCCTACACCACTATCAAATATTTCTCTTTCGCGGTGAATCCAAACTGATCCAAGGCCCAAAGCATGAGCCTCTAACATCATATTGCCTAATACTAGCGATGCATCTTCTACCCAAGTATTAATACTAGGATCTGCTAAAACAACAATAACAACTGGTGCACCATAATACGGATCAATACTTACTCCCATTACACTAGCATTAAGTTTTTGAATGATATTACGATATTTTTCAGAAGTAATAGCAACAATAACTGGTGATTGCTTACCTCTTCCAGTTGGTGCATATGTTCCTGCTTCAAGTACTTTATTTAATAATTCTTCAGGTACTTTCTTATCTTCATAAGAGCGAACGCTTCTTCTTGTTTTGATCAATTCTAATGTTTTGTCTTCCATAAAAATTCTCCTTTTTTATCTTGCTTAAATCTTACTTAATATGCTACTTATTTTTCATATATGTCTTTATTAGATTAGCTTTGTTATCTCTTCCCATCAAATGATAATATATCGCCCATTTTTCTAAAGATTCTAATGGAATATCGACTCCATCTATAACTTTAATCATATCAATGTTTTCTTTAACAAAACTGCAGTCATATGGCACATTATCTTTAATAATAGCAAATCCGGCCATTTCATCGATATCTACATTATCGATTACAAATTCATAAAAATGTTTTGTAGCATATATCCCTGGTGTACTTTTTTCTAAAAGGCCTAGTTTTAGCAATTCTTGTTTAGAAGATTCAGCATCTGCCATAGACACCATAATGTCAATATCATGAAAAGAATCAACAATTCCATGTAGATACATCATGCATGAGCCTCCAATTGCCCAAATGTATCCTTTTTCATTGAAAATTCTTGCTATTTTTACTAAAGTATGTAGTCTATGTTCTAATTCACTATTTTCCATCATACTATCACCATACCTATATGTTTAAATGATAGCACAGAAAGGCATACTAATAAATAAAATTACTTATTTTCAAGTTGTGTTTGAAGCATTTTAGCATATACATCATTAGTTTTTAATAGTTCTTTTGGTGTTCCATTTTCAACAATTTGTCCATTTTGAATCACAACAATCTTATCAGCATTTTCAATAGTGCGCATACGATGTGCAATAATTACATTATCGATTGTTAAACATATTTGCTTAAAATATGATATCAAATTAAATCACGAATCTAAATTAAATAAGGGAACCACTATTACATTAGAGTTCCCTAACTTAAAAAATTAATAATGTAATTTAATATTTCTTTTTTCTAATAAAGTCTGAACATCACTAATGTTTAGGCTTTTATTTTTATTATATAAGCTTGCTAACAAGCCACTAACTTCACCAGTAAGCGCACAAACAGGTATTACTCTTGTTGCTTCCCAAGCTTCATCATCTAAACAAGATACAATTCTTCCTGCCGCAAATAAATTTGATACACTACTATTTTTTAAAATTCCTATTGGTAACTCATACCATTCACCTGGTTTATCAAATACACCAATAACGCCTATAGAATCTTCATGTCTTTTATATAAATCATCTTTAGATAATTGATAATCACCAACTATAGTAGATATTTTTCTAAATTGAATCATAGATGGCAAAATAGAAACATCTGCTAACTTACTACTTTCATATTCTTTTAAACAAAGTTTTTGTCCAAGTAATAAATATTCATTAACATCTTTTTGATTGGCATTAGAAAAAATACGTGCATTTTCTGGTTGATTATTACCAGATAAAGAAGCACCGCTATATTGGAATACTGGTTTTTTTAATCCGTTTTTATATGTAGAGGTGGCATAAGTTAAATAATTTGCACCGTTTCTTGTTTTTAAATTAGCTTTTTTAAATATATAAGCACTTCCTGTTGCATCAATAAATGTTTTTGCACGTAAATTAATTTTTCCTTCAATAGTATAAATATCTATCGAAGTCAATGAATTATTTTTCATATGTACTTCACTAATTTGACTTTCAAAATAAATAGTTACATGTAGTTCATCTAATAATCTAGTAAGTGATAAAGCAAACAAATTAGGATCAAACCAAGAAGCATATCTTTTATTATGTTTATCACTATTTTTATATAACCAGCTATCCTCTAAAGTATTATATCCATGCGAAATTGCTAATCGTAAAAGTTCTTCAGCGTTAGAATAAATCATTTGATTTCCTAAGCCATCACATAAAGGCTCATACCAATGAATTAATCCAATCGTGGCTAATCCACCAAGCAAAGCACTTCTTTCAATTAAACAAACTTTTTGATTCATTCTTGCCGCAGATATTGCCGCACTTACGCCTGCAATACCACCACCACAAACTATAACATCATACTTTTTCATTTAAATTCCACCTTTAAAAGATATCAAGTTCATTATAAACTTGAGGAATAACAAAAAGCATTAGAGTTTAAATAGTTTTGTATCAAAAATGAATAAAATTTTCATAACAATCATTTTTTTAAATCAATTACGTAATCATTTATATTAGTTTGAACAATAAAAATGTGGATATTGAAATTTAATTCAATATTCAACATTTTCAATACACTCATAAAAAGTTTAAAACAACAAATAAATTTATTTTAATTTTTTTAATATTTTTTCTTTAGTTTTATCTGATATATATGCATCATAAGTTGACCCACCATACGCTGATGTTATTTCATATTCTGTTAAGAAAGCATCTTTATCAATTTCTGGAACCATAGATTTAAGCATTTTAGCTTCTTTATATACTAATACACAATGAACAACTTTTTTTGGCTCTTTAGAAAAGCCGCCTTCCACAGTATAAATAGTACTTGTATCATGAAATTCATCTGATATTATTCTTTGAATTTCATCAACTTTCGTAGTTAAAATATCAATAATATAAATTGAGTTATATTATATTTTCCATAAATATTTTTAATAGCTACAGAAGTTATTAAAGCTGATAATATACCTACCAAAAGACTTTCCCAACTTTGGAATATGATAAAGCCAAGTACAATAGTAATTACATCAATACTTAATGTTGCTACATCTTGTTTCATATTTAAATATTTAACACATGATACTGAAATAACATCACTTCCACCTGTAGAACCTTTACCCATAAAACAAAGTGAAGCCCCCACCAACACTTATCAAAATGCATTGCTAATCCTTCACATAAAAAATCTAAATCAGACATTCCAAATGTTTCTGATATTAAATGTGCATCTTCATGTGGACCAATACACTTTATTTCATCATTAAAACAGCATAAATACTTTTAGTTGAAAACCACGCTAATCCATTTACAAGATAAGGATATCGAGTTAGTTTTGCCACTTCTTCAGGTGTGTTAACTAAGTAATAATTAATTATTGATTCATATTTTATATTTAAAACTTTAGTAATATTTTCATAAGCCTCTTCTTGTGCTTTAGCAATAATTTCAATATCATTTTCAGCTATTTTATTATTAGCGCAATGAAAGATGTAATGCTTTGTTTTATAATACATCATTTTCACCCACCTTCATTCATCACAAATTCAACACCAGTAGCAATCTGGCACAACTTACCAATAATGAGTTTATATCTGCTCCATGAATAAAAATTAGTAACATGACTTTCAAATTCAGAATAGGCAATATAGGTAAAATCACCAACAATGATATTTGGATTCTTGATTGTTGGTTTACCATATATTTCTTTTTCGTACCCTTGAATTGGATATTTGCTATTTGGATTTGGTTTTATATGTTCATATTCAATAAATTTGTCCTTTCATTTAATCTTCAATCTTTTTTATAACTGTGATAATTGTATTGGTATTTGTCTACTTCGTAATTCTTAATTGTTTTGTATTTAGCTGAATCTATAGTTTTATATGAAATAGCATCTTTTAAAAAATTAGTTATATGTTCATATTCACTGTATTCACCTATACTAGCAAGCACCAATGCATTTCTAAAATACTTTGCATGTTCTTTAATAAAATCTTGATTAAGTTTTAAATTCATATTTCTTATAAATAGAAACATTAAAGTGGAAACCGATCTAGTATTGCCTTCTCTAAATGGGTGAATTCGCCAAAGCGAAGAAAAGAATCTAACTATATTATCAACTATTTCAGTTTTACTTAGTTCTTCCCATTGGGTATTTAAGAATTTCTTATTTAGATTTGTTATGCTTCTTTTAATCTTATTGTAATCTTCATATTGTACAGATAAACCTGCTAATACAGGTTCTTCTTTATATATGTTGATTTTTCTTATTTCTCCAGCCCAATCATAAACATTTTCAAATAACACCTTATGAATTTCATAAATATCATTTAAATCATTAAATTTAAAACTACGATTTATATTAATTATTGCTAATGATGTCATTGCATTTTCAAATTGATCTAAATCCTCATTGTTTCTAATGTCTCTTTTATTTTTTAGAACATTTGTTCCTTCATAAACGTAAATATCTTTCATATATAGCACCTAAAAACATCTATTAATTGCAAAGCAAGCCGTTTCATAATCAATATCACCATTTGCGTATAAATGAATAATACGTTTAAGTTTAGGTGATATTTCTTTACCACCTGTCGCATTGATTGCAAACGCTAATTCCTCTTCTCTTTTTATGACATCGTCAGATTTCAATTCAATTTCAAAAGGAATCTTTCTTTTTATAATTACTTGTTTAAGAAACATAGATACTGCATAGGACATATTTAACCCCATTTCTTCTAATATTTCTTCAGCTTCGGTTTTAATGCTTGGCGATAATCTAACATGTAGTGTTTCTGTTTTAATATTGTTCATATATAATATCCTCAATATTATTGTATCACTTTTGGTACACATTTACAACATTTAATGTAATCATGTAAAATTTAGTACCTCTTTATTTAAATCGTGTAAAAAGTTATCACCTTTGCTTCAAATCGTATAAACGCAAAAAGAAAAAGCCACAGTTTGATTGTTAAATCCAAGCGTTACAATTATCCTTTTATTATATAAGAATGACACAAAATGGATAATAAAGGCCTTATTTCGTTGGATTTATGGTGTTTAGAGCAAGAAAAAAGGCCTAATCAGCAATTTCACACTGCATCAGGCCTATATAATTTTGATGGTGGAGCTGACGGGGATCGAACCCGCTACCTCTTCCATGCCATGGAAGCGCTCTCCCAGGTGAGCTACAGCCCCAAATGTTTTTTACGCTTTATAATGATAGAATTAATAACAAGAAAAGTCAATAAATTTTCTTTTTTACATAAACTTTACATTAGTATTAGTATATTACTGAACGTTATTATGATATTATATGTACGAGTATATAAATAATAAAGGAGAAAATCAAAAATGGAAAACGTTATTGAAATTCAACATCTTATAAAAGACTTTAAAGATGTACGCGCCGTTAACGATTTATCATTTAAAGTTAAAAAAGGCGAATTTTTTGCTTTTTTAGGCGTTAATGGTGCAGGTAAATCTACAACTATATCAATAATGTGTGGAAAGTTATCACGTAATAGTGGATCTGTTTTAATCAATGGCTTAGACATTGATAAAGATATGGATCAAATACGAAAAGTATTAGGAGTCGTTTATCAAAATAATGTACTTGATAAAGTATTAACTGTTTATGATAATTTAAAATTCCGTGCTGGATTATATAACATTACCGGAGATGAATTTAAAAAGCGCTACGAATATCTCGCTAGCATTTTAGATTTTAAAGATTTAAAAGATCGCGTATATGGCAAATTATCTGGCGGTCAAAAAAGACGTGTTGATATTGCTAGAGCCTTACTTCATAATCCAGAAATATTAATTCTTGATGAGCCGACAACTGGTTTAGACCCTCAAACAAGAAAATTAGTTTGGGAAGTTATTGATAAAATTCGTAAAGAACGTCAAATGACCGTGTTTTTAACTACACATTATATGGAAGAAGTTAGTGACGCTAATTACGTTGTCATTTTAAATAAAGGTGAAATAGTTGCTTCTGGTACACCTTTAGAATTAAAAAATAAATACACCGGTGATTTTATAAGTATTTATAACATCAAAAAAGAAGATGTTGATAAGCTTGGTTTAAAATATGAAATTATTCCTAATGGCTATCGTATTGAAGTAAAAGATACAGAAGAAGCCACAAAATTAATAACTACATATCCAAATTTATTTAAGGATTATGAGGTTATAAAAGGAAAAATGGACGATGTCTTCTTAAATGCCACTGGCATAAAGTTAGGAGGCGAATAATATGGTACTTATGAATTTATTAAAAAGAAATATAAAATTATTTTTTAAAGATAAAGGATTAGTAATATCATCTCTTATTACTCCAATGATCTTGATATTACTTTATGTTACATTTTTAAAGAATGTCTATGTTGATTCATTTAATAGCGCAATTGCTAATGTGGGAATAACTGTTGAAGATAAATATATCAATGGCTTTGTCTATGGTTGGTTATTTTCTTCTTTATTAGCGGTATCAAGTGTTACAGTATCATTTTGTTCTAATTTATTAATGGTACAAGATAAAGTAACTGGATCCATTAATGATATTGAAGTTGCTCCTATAAAAAAGACTACCATTGCAATAAGTTATTATTTAGCAAGTATGATAGTCACAATGATTATTATTTTATTAGAAGCTTCAGTCGGATTTATCATTATGGCATGTACGGGATGGTTTTTATCTCTTGGTGATGTGTTACAAATATTATTATCTTCATTCTTATTAGTTAACTTTGGTACAGCATTATCTTCAATTATTCATCATTTCTTAACTACTCAAGGACAAATGTCCGCGGTCGGAACACTTGTTTCATCAGTTTATGGATTTATATGCGGTGCTTATATGCCAATTAGTCAATTTGGTTCTGTATTACAAAAAATACTAGGTTTTTTACCAGGAACATACGCTACTTCACTAATACGTTCTTTTTATGAACGTGGAGTATTAAATAAATTAGTAAATGAATGTAATTTTCCTAAAGAAGTCGTAGATAATATGGCTGCTAACTTCGACATCAATGTTTCATTCTTCTCTCATCAAGTGCCTGTTTGGTGTGAATATTTAATTCTTTCTCTTAGCGTTGTTATCTTAATAGGAATATATATTTTAATTAATGTCAAAAAGAGAGCACAAAACAATTAAAAATGGACTTATTATTAAAAAACATCAACAAAATTCATACAACTTTGCTTGGTGATAAAAGAATTAAAAAAAATCTTAAGTTAGAAGAAGATATTGATTCAGTTGAGTTTTGTAAAGAAATTATTCAAGACAACGAAACAAATATTATCCATATTGGTAAAAATTATTATTGCTTATATAAGAATATTAAAATTGTTATTAATTCATATTCATTTACAATTATAACCGCTCACACTATTTAATTAATTCAAAGAAATAAGTTGTTATTTTCTCTGGTGTTTCTAAACAATTATTTTTAAACCAATAATCCATTACAACTACAAATAATTCCGTAACTTTATTTAAAGACAATTCTATTGGCAAATTATTATTAGCAATAGAATTGTTTTTTATTATGATATTAGAAATAGGATTAATAACATCTTTCATATTATTAATAAAAATATCTTTACTTTCACTAGATAGTATTGCACTAATAAGTTCTTTTTCATCGTGTAAATGATAGAAAATATGTGTAATTAAATGAGAATAATCTAAGATATTAGCTTTCGAAAAATCATGAGTTTTTTCTTCTTTTAAAGAATGAGAAAATACATGTTCAAAAATATGGTTTGATATCGAAGCTAATAATTCCTCTTTCGTTTTAAAATGAGAATAAAATGTTGATCTAGAAACTTTTGATTCTTGAAGGATATCTTCAATAGTAATTTTTGAGAATGTTTTTTCTTTAAGTACTTTAGCGAATGCGTCATAAATTGCATATCTTGTTTTTATTATTCTTTTGTCCATGATGTAAAACTCCTTGTTTGGTATATATATAATTATAATACACTTTGTTTTGTAATTAAAAGATTTTATCGAACAAAATAGCCAAATTATTGCAATATCTTTGCTATTTTGCTAGACTTTCCATTGCATATGGAGATATTATGAACGACGAATTAGATTTAAAATTAAAGAAAGAAAAAAACAAAAAAATCCAAATCATTATTAGTTTAATAGTAATGGTTGTTCTTTTTTTTGTTATTTCTTTGTTCGTTGGTTCTTCGAGTATGACAATTAGTGATGCTTTTAAAGCTTTATTAAAACAAAGCACACCAGCTTATAATCGTATTATGTGGAACATTAGAATGCCTCGCGTATTAGCGGCTCTTATTGCTGGCGCGGGTCTATCTGTTTCTGGACTAATTATGCAAACGGTTTTAGGTAATCAAATGGCTTCTCCTTCAACATTAGGAGTATCAAATGCTGCGGTATTTGGCGCTAATGTATCAATTATTTTGTTTGCTGGTGGATTTTTAGTTACAGGAAATAATATTAATAATTATCTTAGTAGTGCCAATCCATTTCAAACATCATTAATGGCCTTTATATTTTCTTTTGGCTCTATATTATTAATATTGCTATTATGTAAAATTAAAAATTATTCACCAAACACCACTGTTTTAGCAGGTATTGCTATTGGATCAATTTGGACTGCCGCTACAACAATATTACAATTTTACGCCACTGATGTTAATTTATCCGCGGCAGTAATATGGAATTTCGGTGATTTAGGAAGAGCAACTTATCGCACAAATTTAATAATGTTTATTGTTGTAACTATATCTTCTATTTTCTTTATTATTTCTAGTTGGAAATATAATGTTTTATTAAGTGGTGATAATTTTGCCAAAAGTACTGGTATTAATATCAATCTATTAAGATTTGTTTCTCTTTTATTGGCCTCATTAATTACATCGGTTTGCGTTTCATTTTTAGGAATAATTGGATTTGTGGGAATTATTTGTCCGCATATTATGAAAAAAATATTAGGACAAGATCATCGTTATTTAATTACTTCATCCATTCTTTCTGGAAGTGTATTACTTTTACTTGCTGATACTTTATCAAGAAGCATTGGAAGCGGAAGTGCTCTTCCAGTAGGAGCAATTACTTCTCTTCTTGGTGCACCATTTTTCTTATACATTATCTTTTCTTCTAAAAGGGGTGAAGTAAATGCTTAGTATTCAAAATCTATCTTCATCATATGATAAAAAAAACAATATTATAAAGGAGATTTCTT
>CAKPAV010000004.1 GCA_934133115.1 uncultured Bacilli bacterium | reverse complement strand
CAATACGCATTGGTTTTGTTAATTTGTCTTTAATATAAATAACTACTAAAGTAATAGATACTATTCCACATACTCCATATAAAGAAGATAGTTGATTCCATAACATTAATGATGGTGCATCACTAGCACTTAAGTCGCTTACTGCTTGTGTTAACCAGTTATAACCTGGATAAGCAAGTGGCGCGAATATAACTGCGGCACTATAAGAAATAAGTG
Organism: uncultured Bacilli bacterium; assembly: GCA_934133115.1. Next base: position 18,275 of record CAKPAV010000004.1, on the reverse strand, counting down.
ATATTAGTCCTAATAACCCTAAGTAATTAATTAAAGTTTTTTTCATCTTATTTCACCTCGAATTGATTAGAAAACCAATCAATAAATCTAATTAAATTATCACTTTTTTCTTCTTTAGCGGTATTTAAATCTAAATTATAGTCCATAAACGCATGAATAGTCATAGCAAAAGATGTGGCAACCACATCAATACTTTCTACATTTAATTTTTTATGTACTTGTAAAGCATAAAAAAGATTTTTTGTGGCATTAACCATGCGGTTTGTTTCTTCAATAAGAATTTTAGCCGCTAAAGGGTTAAAGGTACGTTCGGCATAAATAATTTTATAAAACTTAAGCATATTTTCTTGCGTAGTCATATTACTATAGTTATTTATTGTTAACATAAGAATTTCTTTTAAAGATTTTCCTTCAATTAATCTAGCATAATCAATTTCATCTATTGATAAACTAGATTTAGCCTCGTTTCTTAAGTATTGATAAGTAGCTTCAATGATTTCATCTTTAGATTTGAAATGATTGTATAATGATGGCTTTTTTATACCTATAAATTCCGCAATTTGAGACATTGATATATTACATAATCCTTTTTCTGACGCTAACGATAAAGTTACTTGGATAATTTCTTCTTTTCTATTCATAAAATCACCCCTTAATAATATCGTTAGTTATAATACTACCGAGCGGTAGTTTTGTCAATGAGGCTTCGATATTAAAATGATTTTACTTAAATCTCAAAATATAAAATTGGCATATTAAAATATGAATATGTGCCAAAATGGCATGATGGATACTTACAAATGTGCCAAAATGGCATAAAATATCAGTGGTGATAAAAATTGGAACTTAAACAATACAGATTAAACATGGGAATTTCTATTAAAGAAGCTTCAGAAACAACTGGCGTACCAATTAGAACTTACATTAGATATGAAAATGATAATTCTTATGGTAATAAATTAAAAAGAAACGCTATGTTAGAAATATTAAAACAAAAATATGATATTACTGAAGATAAAGGCATTTTAACAATCAAACAAATTCAAGTGGTTATTAATGATGTATTTAAAGATTATGATGATAAAATAGATTTTTGCTATCTATTTGGAAGTTATGCTAAAGGATACGCAACAGAAACTAGTGATATAGACTTATGTATATCAACATCCATATCCGGATTAGCCTTTGTAGGATTGATAGAAAAGTTACGAAGTGCCTTATGCAAGAAAGTAGATTTAATAAGATTATCAGATTTAAGTAATAATGAAGAACTATTAAAAGAAATCATGAAAGACGGGGTTAAGATATATTCTTAATCTGTAGCGCAATAATTTTCTTTTTATAACAAAAATAACATTTACATTTTTGCTATTTTCAATAATAAGATTAGCAAGAATGTGAAATTTTTTATTTTAGTAAAAGTCTATTATTAATCCAATTAATTTTATATAATAAAAACACATAAGGGAGAGGTAAATTTATGAAGAAAATTAAAGCAATCGTTAAAGATAAAACCACTATCGAATTAGTGGAACCAGGAGAAGTTGGAGATGTTATTGATTTAAGTGATTTAGTGGAAGTTGATACAAGTTATTTAGAAACAATTATTGAAGAAGGAAAAGATAGGGTTTATCTTGCAAAACTTGAACAAGCAAAGAAATTAATTAATGCAGAAAATGATGCAAAATTAGAAAAATTAAAAGCAGAAATTACTTCATTAACAAAAAGTAATGAACAAGCACTTAAACTAAAAGAACAAGAAGTTAATAATAAATGCGCTAATCAAATCGCAGAACTAACTAAAAAAATAGAATTAATCGAAAATGAAAATAGGAACAAGCAAGATACAATTACTAAAGAGCATCAAATAGCGTTATTAAATGCTAAAAATGAAAGTGAAGCAAAATATAGCAAACTTGAAAGTGATTTTAGTGCTTTTAAAGCATCACAAAATACTACAATTGAAAAAAATAAGTTAGAAGTTATTAATTCTTATCAAGCACAAATTAATGATTTAAAAAATAAATATGATCATGATTTAGCATTAAAAGATGCCCAACTTGAGAAAAATAAAGTAGCATTTGAACTAGAAAAAGAAAAAGCATTAGCAACAATTAGACAAAATTTTGATAATCTTATCAAACAAAAAGATGATAAAATTTATAACTTACTAAGAACAAAAGCGAGTTTAAATGTAAAACAAACTGGTGAAGATTTAGAAGCATGGTGTGATAATGAAGTTACTTCTTATATGCAAAATGGCTTATTTAATTGTACATGGACTAAAGATAACAAAGTCATTAAAGAAGAAGATGAAATTAGAGGATCAAAAGCTGATTATATATTCAAAGTATTTGCTAATAATGAACATAATGAAAATGAGTTATTAGCCACTATATGCATGGATATGAAAGATGAAAATCCAGATTCAATTAATAAGAAATCTAATGCTGATTATTATAAGCAATTAGATAAGAATAGAATTAAAAAAGACTGCAAATATGCATTATTAGTTAGTAATTTAGAAATGGATAAGCCTAATGTTTTACCAATATTTAAAGTAAGAGAATATGAAGATATGTATGTAGTTAGACCAGCATATTTAATGACTTTTCTTAATATGATTACTTCTTTAACAACAAGATTTGCAAGTTTAATTAATAGCAAAGATAAGGAAGCATTAGAATTACAAAATAAAGTTAATCTTGTTGAAGAATTTGATAACATTAAAAATACTTATTTAGATAAGCCATTAGAATCTTTGGAAAAAAATGTGGAGGCTATTAGTAAAGATTCAGAGACTATTAAAAAAGTATGCCGTGACATTGATGAACAATGTGACAAAATTAATAGAAATTATATTAGCCAAATTCAAGAAAAGATTAATAAGTTTAGTTTAAAGTTAGATAGAAGTATAGTTAAAAAACTATAGAATAAACTATATAATAAGTATAGGATAAAACATAATTTATAACAAAAAAAGTTATAGAATAATTATATAATAAATCTTGCTTTTATTAGTGCTTTTGTATGCAATAAAATAAGAAAACAGGAGTAAATATATGAAACTAATAGAAACAGAATATGTTGAATTTAAAGAAAGTACTAGCCAAACTTCAAGGGCACTTGAAGCGATTGCTGCTATGCTTAACAAACACGGAACAGCAAAAGTTATGTTTGGTATAAAAGACAATGGAGAAGTTATAGGATAAGAAATTGGTAGCAAAACCATACTAGATTTATCACAAGCTATAGCTAGTAGAATAAAGCCAGTAGTAATTCCTAGCATTAATATTAAATTAATTGATAATAAGCCAGTAATTGTTGTTAGTGCATCTGGAAATAATAAACCATATTCTGCCGATGGAGAATATCGTATTCGTTCTGACAACGAAAATCGCAAAATAGAGCCAGAATTATTAAAAGAATTAATCTTTACTAATTCCACTGAATTAATTACTAGTATGGAAGCAATTAATCAAGATTTAACTTTTAACCAATTGAAACAATTATATATCATGCATGATTATCATTTAATGATAAAACATTTGAAAAAAATATTGGTTTATTATGTAAAAGTGGAAAATATAATGAATTAGCGGATATTTTATCAGATAACAATAATTGCTCAATTAAAGTGGTAAGATTTGCTGGTAAAGATAAATCGGAATTATTAGTTCGTAATGAATATGGTTATAAATGTATGATTCTTGCTATGCAACAAGCACTTGATTATACACAATCATTTAATGAAACTAGAGTAATTATGGATGGAAATGCGCAAAGAAAAGAAATTAAATTATTTGATGAAAAATGTTTAAGAGAAGCTTGGACTAATGCTTGCTTACATAATAGATGGGATAAAAGGGTACCACCTGCTATTTATATATTCTCGGATCGTATTGAAATAGTATCAACAGGTGGACTACCAATTGATTTTTCAAAAGAAGAATTTTTTGATGGTGTTAGTCATCCAATAAATATTCAGCTTTAAAAAATAATGGGACAACTTGCTACTACAGAACAAACTGGTCATGGAGTACCAGAAATTGTAAAAAAATATGGTAAAGAAGCTTTCTCATTAATGGATAATCATATTACTGTAACTTTAAAGTTTCCTTATGAAATAAACATAAATAATATTAATAGTGAAAGAAATCTAGCACCTTCTAAAAAGAAAGTGCTAGATTCTATAAAAGTAAAACCTTCTATTACAGTTAACGAAATATCTAATGTAACTAGTTTAAGTGTTCCAAGAATTAATCAAATAATCAAAGAGTTAAAGGGCGAAGATTTAATAGAACGAATAGGATCTAATAAATCAGGATATTGGAAAATTAAAAAATAGTAAAATATGAATGTTATAAAAAGACAATAAAATCTATATCAGTATATAAAAGGATTGCTAAGCTTTCAAAAAGTTGCTTAAAAATAGTAAAAGGATAGAAACACCAATTATTTCTATCCTAATTTACTTTGACTTTGTTTTTAAAAGTTAACGATATTAAATTTATTGAAAAATTATTTTAAAGTTCTCTACATACCCATTTTTCAATAGTTGTAATATCTTTTTTAACATCATTTATATATGCGCTCGGATCAACGATACCAACACGTGCAAATCTTTCAACTTTAAATCTATTTAAGAAAAGTTCAGAATATTTTGTCCAAGCCTCTAATGCTTTTTGAGCGTTTTCTTTAGATTCATTTTGCTTTGAAACGTCTTTAGTATCATTATAAAAACGTAATGCAACTGCTGCTTTTAATTTATAAGCATAAAAATCAGATAAATATGATACAGTTTCTTGATCTAAAACTATATTATTTAGTTCAACACTCTTTTTGCCTTTTGCTTTATTATAATCTGCAACTAAACTACGTGTTTCATTTGCGATTTTATGAAGATTTTCTGCAGCTTCTAATGGAGTGGTTTTATCAAATTTTGTAACACCTTGTTTTACTAATCTAGCATATTCAGCAATTGATAATGCATCTCCGCCTAAATAAGCATTGTTAGCATTATAAAATCTTTTAATTCCTAGATATCCACCAAAATTTGGGTGTGATTGACATGTTTCTGGGTACCAAGAAGAGTCTGTTCCGCCATAATAATATGTGTTTTGCAATTCTAATAGCCATCTTGATCCAGATTGCATAGCTTTCCAAGCAATATCAACAATATTTTTATTAATATTTTTAAATCTATTATAGACTAGGGAATCAAGATATTCAGTTGGTAAATCTGGATTATATGAGAATCTACCGAACATTGTGTAATTAGCAAAATGTCGATCATAATAATAGCCGCCATTAAGTGATTCGTCTTTAAAACAATATTCTTTTCCCATAAAATATCCAGCACTACCAAGACAAAATCCATCTGATTTCTCTTGCTTCATATTTTTAATAAATTCTCTACTCCACTCAACATCAGCCCATGTAAAGTGATATGCGTCTTCATTTCTTAGATTGTATAAATCTTTAACACCTGCTGGTAAGTTGTCTCTTCTTGCTTGAGAATATGTTGGCTTAGTACATTTAGAATACATGTGTGTATCAGCGTAACGAGTAGATGCTTTTTTAGTAACATTTAATTTTTCCCATAATGGCCAGTTATCATTATTGTAGTCATAAACTAATGTGAAATCATCTTTTTTTCCGACAATAGATTTTTCTACTGCTTTGCCATAGACATCATAAACCCATTGCTCGGTAACAGATTTTGTATCTGCAGGGTAATCCATGTTTTCGCCGGCGCTTACTTTCAATAAATCAATATCGAAAGTTTCTAAAAATTTAGTAAATGCTTTTTGAAAGTAATCTTTAGTTGTTTCATTTGCTCTATCAGAAGTAATACCATATTTTCCATTTTCAGCAAATGTATAAATATTCATATAACTAAACATGAATTTTAAGCCATAATCGTGTGCTAATTGAATAACATCTTGCCAGTGTTTAGTTTTTTCTTGAATTGTCATTTTCTTAAATACATAGTAATTACCTTCATTTAAATGTTCGTTTCTAAACATATTAGTTGAATTGCCATAATAACTATCATCATATTCACCAGTATAATAATAAACGTCATCTAGAGCGCAATCTTCATATCCTGGAACTTCAAGCATACTTGGTAATGTACATGTTTCACTAAATTCAAACATGTTATATCTTAATTTTGACATCATTGAGAATAATCCATCCCAGAAATCCAAATCCCATACATTTTCTTGATTATTTCTTGTTGCGTCTCCATTTGCGGTATAACTTGGAGTTCTTAGATCTAAATGAGGATTCAATCTAAATCCTCTATCTAATAAATAAGGACTTTCAGATTGCGATTGCACTGATTTTAATGTACCATTAAGTTCAATTGATTCTGCAATTTGATATACTCCATACATTGTGCCGACTATATCACCACCGCAAATGCTAAATTCACTTTCGTTTCTAGTTATTGTATAGGCTTCTTTGCCTAGTTGTGAATTGGAGTCTAATATTTTAATAGTGTAGTTAGGATTGCTATCTACTAATTCCATATTAGAGTTTTTGATTACTTTTTTAACTTCCTTTATAGCATTTAGTACAGGTTTATCGCTACCATCATATACAATTTGTATTCTTTCTTTTCCTTTACAAGAAGTAAGCATAGTTATAAGCATTGTAGGTAGTAATAATTTTTTAAATAATTTTTTATTCATGTTTGCTTTTTTTCCTTTTTAATATTAATAAGTTCTACATTTCCATGTTTTAGCAGTATTGATATCTTCCGTAACAGCAGCAGTTAAATTATTAGGGTTAATAACACCATGACGAGGAAGTCTTTCTTCTTTAAATCTAGAAGAGAATAAATTCGCATATAATTTCCAATTTTCTAAAGCAGATTCTAAATTTTTAATAGCTTTTTCTTGGTAATTAGTATCTTTTGTATCATTATATATTCTTAAGTTCATTGTACCTTCAAATTTGTCAGCATAATAGTTTCCTAAATAAGCAAATAATTTTTGATCAAGTAATAAATTTTCAAGTTCTGTATTTTTACCTTTTAGTTTATTAAGAGCGGATTCAACATCTTTTAGTACTTCACTTGCTAATTTTCTTAAATCATTTGCAACATCGAATGGTGTCCTTTTTTCTAATTTTGTTACGCCACTACTTAATAGATTTGCGTATTCACTAAATGAATAAATATCACTATCTGGATCTGCTAAATTGGAATTAATCATTTTCTTAACACCTAGGAACCCTCCTAATGTTGGATGAGAGGTACACATTTCCGGTAAGAATGCTGCATCAGTACCACCAGGTGCAAATTGGCAAATGATATTTGGCATTATTTTTCCAGCAGTATTCATAGCTTTCCAAGCTAAATCTACAATTTCTGTTTTAACATCACGATAATGATTTTCAACTATTTTTTGCCATGTTTCATTAGTGATTTCTGGATTATAAGCAAATCTTCCAAACATTGTATACATTATCCAATGCCTATCGTAATAGTAACCACCATTTAAAGAATCATCGACAAATTCATATTCTTTTCCAGAAACATAATATCCATCAATAGCAAAATGCCATCCGAGTACGCGATCTTTTTTAGAATGTTTAGCAAAATCTCTAGCAAAATCCGGATCTCCCCAAGTTAAGTGATATGCATCTTCACCACGAACGTTATAAATCATGTTCCAACCTTCAGGCATATTTTTAATATATTCATCATTATCAGTACACTTTGACACAGATAATAGTCGAGTATCATTATATCTTTTATTGACATACAAAGGATAAGGATAATCATTAAATTCATCGTAGAATTCTTGAGTTAATTGTGTATTACCAACTCCAGCAAATCCTAATAAGAAATTTTTGCCTTTTTCAGGATTGTCTTTAAATGCATCTTCAATAGCGCCACCATAAACATATCTATACCATTTATTTGAGATATCCTCTGTTCCTTTTTCAGCAACCATGTTTTCTCCACAGGTTGTTTTTAGTTGATCTATGTATGGATATGTTTTAATTAATTGCGTATACGCTTTTCTAAAATAATCTTTTGTAACTTCATTATCACGGGCATCAGTAATTCCATATTTACCATTTTCCGCAAATGTATAGATATTCATTGTTGACATTTGCCAATGGATTCCACGATTATGAGCAGCCTCCATAACTTGTTTCCAAAATTCGATTTTTTCATCGATTGTTATTTTTTTAACAACACGATAATTGCCTTCTTGCATATGTTCTGGACGATACATGTTAGTGCAGTCGCCTAAATAAGTATCGTCATATGATCCAGTATACTCTAATACATCATCAATTGCACAATCTTCATATCCTGGCACTTTAACCATATTTGCTAATGAGTTAACTGTTGCAAATGATAGCAAGTTATAACGCATTTTGGCCATTCTATCAAATAAACCTTGCCAAAAATCTAAATCCCATGTATTCTCTAAATTCCATCTAGTAGAATCACCATTATTTGTATATGATGGTGTTCTTAACACCATAGGTGGCCTAATAGATACACCTCGATATTCTAAATATGGACTTTCTTCAAAATTTTGTAGATTAACGATACCTTTATTTAATGATATGTTTTCCGCTAGTTGCAAGCCACCATACATTAATCCTGTCGAGTCATTTGAAAGCACATTAATAGTATTATTTTCTACTTTAATTTTGTAACCTTCTTTAGCGATATCTTCAGTTGAATTATTTATGATGATTTGATAATCACCGCCGCTATTTACATACTTTAATTTATTTTGTTTTAAAGATGTTTTAATTTCCTCAATAGCAAATTTTACCGATTCTTCATCTCCGGTATAATCGATGGAAACGGTTGTGCTTTTGCCACATGATGAAAGCGCTCCTAAAAAGAGTGTTGCAATTAAAAATGATAATTTCTTTTTCATACTTTATTCGAGTGTTTTCTCGAATCCTTTCTATAATTATTTTTTATAAGATTCTAAATATAACAATATTAGCTTTGCAAAACAATAATAAATTTAATATGATTTTGTCAATATTCTATCTATATGTTTATTAATGTAATCTTACATTAATATTTTATAAAACATTAAAAAATGATTACTTTAATTTTTCGTGAAATGGTTAATATTTTACGCAAAAATATAGTAATCGACGAATATTTATTTTTTGAAAATAATATCCACAATAAAATTATTATTTTTTATAGTTGATAAGTACCGTCCGTTGTATTTTTCGATGATTGTTTTCATAGATTGAATACCAAAACCATGATAATGTTCATTTTTCTTTTCTTCTTCAAAAACATTATCAGTATAGTAATTTTCACAGTGAATTTTGATAAATGAATTCCAAGAATATACTTTTAATAAAATTTTTCTTTTTTCCTTGTCTTTAACTCGTATTTCGTAATTTGTGGCATTTTCAAGCAAATTAGAAAACAACGATATTAAATAATCCTCGCGCATGAAGTCCATTAGTTTGCCATCAACAATTACATTTAATTCTATATCATTTGCATTACATCTTAATTTTGTGTTAGTTATAATTACATCTAAAATATCATTGCCTGTTTTTGTTTTGCAGTCATAAATATTAATTGATTTTAAAGTATCGTTTACAAATTCATCGTTAAGTTTGCCGCTTTTTTGAGCAACTCTAATTTGATGTCGCATATCATGGCACTTTTGATTAATGATTTCGATGTTTTCTTTTGTTATTTCATATTCTTTCATTGATGCGATGACTATTTTATTCATTTGATTCATTCTTAACTTAGATTCGTTAGCAAACGATAAGACAAAAATCATGCTTAAAGAAATAATATAAAAACAAAATGCCCCAAAACTTATTCTAAACAAATATTTAGTCGGCATAATTCTATCATTTAGCATAGGAGCTATGAGAAAGATTGCAACTTCGGCAATAATAAATAATACTGTAATTATCTTATTAATATGAAATTGTTTATTTATACTTGCATATTTTTTAAAAATGAAAAATATAAGTAAAAACCATAATAATTTACATAATATAGATATAAAAAACCATATGCCTGGTGTTTTTGAAGCTTGATAATAACCAGTGTTAGCTAAATCAGCATAAGCGTAGAAAATCATATTATATATAGAAGATGAGGTATTATAGACTAATGTTGTTGCAACAAACATATATATTCTGGTGCTTAATGACTCTTTAATAAAGTAAAATAAATGAATAAGTGTTGGAATAGTTAAAATTGTAAAAACTAAAGGAGTTATGGCTTTATATGATGTGTAATTGTTTGTTTTTAAATCGGCGAGAAGAATAGCGAAAATAAGCGATAAAACGCAAGAAATTAATATAACAATAATATAAAAAAATCCTTCTTTTTTTCTCCTTTTTAAGGAGTTAGTTACCGCAAGACTAGCGATAAAATACGATAGTGAAAATACTAAATAATACTTAAATTGTTCAATCATTAGTTCGTTCCTTTTATATTACCTTGTTTAGTGCATCCATTATTTGATTTTTTAATAATGGTGAAAATATTAGTTCTAAATTATTAGATAAAATAATTGTTTTGTTCCCAATTGAAGCGATATGAAAGATATTAACAATTTTTGATTTGGAAATGCGTACGAAAAAATCTTTTGGAAGAGTCTTTTCAATATTTTTTAATGAATCCCAACACTCATAATTTTTGTTTTTTAAGTGCAAATACACCAGGTGATCATCAACGGAAATATAATAAACATCTTTACATCTAATTTTTAAATAGCCAGAAGTTGTTTTAATGTTAAAAAAGTCGGCATTTTTTTCAACTTTAGTAGATATTTTATTAAGAATTGCTTCTAATCTTTCGTATTTTATTGGCTTGACTATGTAATCATATGCGTTAACCTCATATCCATTTATTGCAAATTGGGCAAGGTTTGTTATAAATATAATGATTGCTTCCTCATCAATTTTCCTTATTTTCTTACTTAATTCAAGCCCATTAATGTCTGGTAATTCAATGTCAATAAAAATAATATCATAGTTTGCTTTGAATTTTTCTAAAAATGTAATTGAAGTATTGAATATATCTAATTCGATGAATAATGAATTATTGCTTTCGTATTGATTAATTAAGTTTTTAAAATAACTTGAATATATTTCTTCATCTTCAATTAATGCTATTTTCATTTCAATTACTCCTTGTAATATTTTATCTTGCTTTGTTGTCAATATCTTATATTTTAATTATAACACAAAAGTAAAAAAAGCACTTTGAAAAAAGTGCTTTTTAAGATTTGTGATTAATTTATATAATCTCTGTTCTTACAGTTGATGTTCTTTCACGTGCTTCACAAGAACAGTTGAATTTTGCTTTTCCATCTAAATCTGTATAGAATAATCCAACAAAAGATCCATCTAATCTAGTGATTTTGCCATCCATAACACAACCGAATTCATCAATTGCACCTTCAAAAGCACCAATGCCAGTGTCATTAAAAGATCCTTTGGTGTATAAGGAATTATCATCGTCTTTGAAATCAACTACAACTTCATTAACTGGATTTATTTGTCCTTCCATATTTGTGAATGTTCCAGTGTATTCACCAATAAATGAAGCGGATGTATATAATGGAGTATCATATGTTTTTTTATTATAGTAATAAGTCCAATTAACTTTTCCTTCAGCAGTTGATGTTAAAGTTACATTTTCATTAACGCTTCCTCTTCCATCGAAACCATCCAAATTAATTGTATAAGAATCTCCTTGCTTTTCCCATGATCCAGTTGTTTCAAATGTTTTTACGTTTAACAAATCACCATTTTGGAAAAGAATTCGTCTGCCTGCCTTAACAGATTTTTCACCATTAGCCTCTTTTAATAAGCGAATGTAAATCATATAGTTTGGTCCTTTATGCTTAGATGTTTCAAATGCTTGAGAAGCAAGTGTATTAGCTTCGCCTTCTGTTTTTGTCTCTGGATCATAAGCTTTACCTGGAGCATAATATACAAATTCATGTTCATATGGGCTTACATATTTTCTTTCTGGTATTGTCGATGTGCTTGGTTGTTCATTACTTGGCTTGCTTGATGGTTTGTCTCCATTATTACATGAAGCTAAGCATCCTAAAGCTGCAAATAATGATAATGTACAAATTAGTTTTTTTCTCATTTTTTTTCTCCTTTTTGCAATAAATACATAACTAAATTTACATTTCAATGCTATTTTATCTTTTTATAATATTATATGTTTTTTTCGCGAAAGCGCTTTTTTGGTTCGTGAAACCGCTTTAAACATATGATTTTAATTTCACGAAATCATTTTCAATTTTTACGAAAAATATGTGTTGTATTTTTGGCTTTGTGTTGAAAATTAAGGTGGTAAAAAGAATATTTTATTATTCTAGAAAGGATTTTATGAAATATAAAGTAAGAAAATTTTTTAATATTAATGGGTATGGAGCATATGTATTAATAGCAAATATTATTATGATATTAATAACGTTAATACTATATCCATGTTTTTATGCTGGAAACAAGTCAATTTGGGATTTGATGTCTTGGAGCGCATTTTATGTTTTATTGGTAGGATTGGTTATAGGTGTGGCATTACTATTTTTGTTTAAAGGTAAATTTTCATCATTAGTACTAATGCCAACAACATTAGTTGCTTTTGGTCTATTTGTTTTAAAAACATATCAATATATTTCTGCAGCGTTTGTTGGAATTGATTCTCAATTTACTCCACAATTTATAATTTTATTTATATTATTCATTATAAATGTGGTTTTATCATTTATTGCATTTTTTAAAACATTTAATTTCGAGAAGGAGAATTTAAACAATGAAGAAAAATAAATTAAATTTAACATTACCTAAAACTTTATTAGCGGTATCACTTGCATTTTTAGTGCTAACAGCAGTGGGTTATGAAATAGTTGATGAAAACAAATCTCAAATTAACAAAGCATTAAATATCAAAACTACAGAAATAATAAAAAAGGATTCATCAGAAGAAGTCGATTCTTTGTACTATAAAACTAAGTACAAATCAATTAAAGAATTAAAAAAAGATAGTTCAAAACTTTGCGAGGATGCTGAAGCAGAAGGAATTGTTTTGTTAAAAAATAACGACAATGCTTTGCCTTTAACAAAAGAATCAAGAAATGTATCATTGTTTTCTATTTCTAGTGTTGATCCAGCTTATGGCGGAACGGGATCTGGTAATGTTGATACATCGACAGCTCCGACATTAAAAGAGGCGTTTGAAAGAAATTCTCTTTTTAAAGTAAATCCAGTACTTTGGAACTATTATTCTTCACATCCTGAGTATAAAAGAAAATTTGTTTCAACAGGACAAGGTGTTAAGGGGATAGGCTATATGGGAGAAGCACCATGGAGTGATGTTAAAGAAAATACTGAATCATCATTTAAACAATATGGAGATGCTGCAATTGTAGTACTTTCTCGAATTGGTGGGGAAGGATCTGACATGCCTCGCGGTGATTTTGCAGTAAATAAACTAAAGACAGATGTTGCTGGAGATAATGATGGTAACTATTTACATCTTTCTCCAAAAGAAAAAGATATGTTGTTAGGTCTTAAATCAGAAAAAGATGCAGGTAATATTAAAAAAATTATTGTTTTATTAAATGGCTGTAATCAAATTGAGGCTGATTTTTTAGAAGATACACAGTATGACATTGATGCAGCATTGTGGATTGGAACTCCTGGAAATACAGGATTTTACGCAGTTGCAGAGGTTATAGCGGGGTTATCACCATCTGGAAGATTAAATACTACATTCTGGGCAAATCATAACATGAATCCAGTTAATACAAACTTTGGACCAAAAGTATATGAAGGCGCTAGCGATTCGATATTGGCAGATGGTACTTTTAATCAAGACCGCGTTTATACAGCATATCAAGAGGGAATTTATGTCGGATATAAATATACGGAAACTAGATATATGGATTATGTTTATAATCGCTCTAATGTAGGCGAATATGATTATTCTAAAGTTGTAACTTACCCATTTGGTTATGGATTATCTTATACAAATTTCGAATATTCTAATTTTTCTATTAAAGAAGAGATGAAAGATAATGAAAAAGTATATATAGTTAAAGTTGATGTGAAAAATGTTGGAAATGTAAAAGGAAAAGATGTTGTCCAAGTATATTTGGAAAAGCCTTATAACCAATATAATATTGAAAATAAGATGGAAACAGCAGGTGTAGAATTAGTTGGATTTGTGAAAACTAAAGAATTAGATGCTAATGAATCACAAACTGTCGAAATTGAAATTAAAGAGCGCCAATTTGTTTCTTATGATTCTAACAATGCTAAGACATATGTTTTAAATGACGGTGATTATTATCTTAGTATTGGTAATGGTGCACACGAAGCTGCAAATAACATTCTTGCTAAGAAAGGCTATTCGCCATCAAATACAAATAATAAGATGGATGCAATAGGTAATAAAGATTTAGTTGGTGAAAAGATCACACTAGAGTTTGATAATAAAATTTATTCAAAATCAAAATCTACTGGTAATGAAATAACTAATAGATTTGATGACGTTGATTTTAACAAATACGAAAATAGAGGAACTGATTATATTAATTACTTAACAAGAAGCAACTGGGAAGACACAGTACAATTAGACTGGAGTAAACATGCAATAATTCACTGGTCAAATAGTTTAGAAACTGATCAAAAGGCAATGGGCTATCAAACTGAATGTGTTGTTGAAGAAGATAAAAGTGAATATCCTAAATATGGACAAGATAATGGACTTCAGCTTATTGATTTAAGAGTAAATGAAAAAGGTGAAAAAATTCCTTATGATGATGAATTGTGGGATCAATTATTAGACCAATTAACTTGGGAAGATTGTACATCAACAATATCATCTGGTATGAGACATTCTGAAGCAATTGAAAGTATTGGCAAACCAGAATGTACTGACCATAATGGTCCTAATGGTTTAACAGAAAGATATAGATATGGATCTACTAGTAAACAAGGATATGCTTATTTATACAACGACCCTGACATGGATTCTTATCCAACTTGTTACCCTTCCTCAAATGTATTAGCTGCTTCATTTAATAAAGACTTGATTTATGAAGTTGGTGCTATGATTGGGGAAGATGCATTATGGGTTGGTTATGCTGGATTATATGGCCCTGGCAGTAATATTATCCGTTCACCATATAGTGGAAGAAATTTTGAATATTTTTCTGAAGATGGATATCTATCAGGTGAAATGTGCGCTTATGAGTGTGCAGCAATGGAAAGCAAAGGATTATATGTTTATAATAAACATTGTGTGCTAAATGATTCGGAAGATATGAGAAGAGGTATTTCGGTTTGGTGCAACGAACAAGCATTGCGAGAAGTGTATTTACGAGCATTTGAACTGCCAATAACAATTAATGGAGCAAAATACAATTATAATGGAACTGAAGTTATTATGAAAGGTGCTTCTGGAGTTATGACAGCGTTTAATAGATTGGGACTTTACTGGTCAGGACAATCCAAATCTCTAATGACTTACTTCTTACGTAATGAATGTGGTATGACTGGTATTGCTGTCACGGATATGTGGTACGGAAACGTTACACCATATATGAACTTTGTTCAAATGTTGCTTGCTGGTACTAATTTAGTGGATGGCGCCGTGAAGGTATCAACAAATATTGATATGTGTAGAACAAATCATGCTAATGTAGCATGGGCTATGCGAGAAGCTATGCATAGAATATTATATACCACTGTCCATAGTAACGCTATGAATGGAATTACAAGTGACACTATAATAAAAAGACTAACGCCATTCTATTTACCATTAATTAGAGGAATAGAAATTGGCTCTGGAGTTGTATTAGCGGGTTCTATCGCATTAGGGTTTTATATTATATTTAAAAACAAAAAAGAAATAGACTTATCAATATTATAAAAAACTTTAAAAATTTTTAGGGTTTCGTATGGCTGCTAAAAATCAAATTAAGAAGCTGGTAATGCCAGACATAAAATTATTAAATGGTATCTTGAAAAGAAGATACCATTTTTAAAACAAAATTATTGACAGCGCTTACAAAAGTGATATTATAAAATTGATAGATAACCTATCAGTTTCATAATTGAGGTGATTACATGTCAAAAGCAAAAGATAAAAGAATAAACGAAGTAATAAAAAAAGCAAGTGAATTATTTATTGAAAAATCAATTGAAGAAGTAACAGTAGTGGACATTGCTAATAGTTTAAATATTGGTGAAGCATCAATATATCGCTATTTTGGTAAAAAAGAAAATCTTGTTTATAAAGTGGCAATCTATTTATGGAATGAAGTAAAAGCTAAATATTTTGATTATCAACTTATTTATAAAGAAAGCAAAGGTCTAGAACAAGTTAAGCAATTCTTTAATTGTTTTATTGATATTTATAGTAATAACCAATCATTTTTTATGTTTATTAATGATTTTGATAATTATATCATTGATAAAAATATTTCGATGGATGACATTAACGAATATGAAAAAGAACTTCTTACTATTAAAGATATATTTGATAATATTTGGAATATTGGTGTTAATGATAAATCAATAAAAGCCAATATTAATAAAGATGAAATATATTTTACTTATACTCATGCTTTATTATCAACATGTTCAAAATTATCGAAAAGAGCAATTTTACATTCGGATAGTTTAGTATCAAGTATAAAACAAATAACGTTATTAATAGATGTGTTCATCGATTATATCAAAGGAGGAAATTAACATGAATACAAGAAGATTAACAAAAAAAGAGATGTGGATTTTTGCTATCGGGCAATTAGGCTGGTCCATATTAGGAGGAATTATTAATGCTTGGTTAGTAACTTTCTATTTGCCAACATCAGATTCCGCTACTAAGTATATTAAACCTGGTCTTGTGATATTTGGGGTATTAACAATCTTAGGATTAATTACTTTTATTTGCCGTATTTTTGATGCTGTTACTGACCCACTTATTGCAACACTTTCGGATAGATCAAAAAATCCGAAAGGAAGAAGAATTCCTTTTATGCGTATAGCGGCGATTCCTTTTGCGGTTATTACAGTATTAGTATTCTGTGCACCTGTTGAGCATATTAGTGGTATTAATGTGGCTTGGATTTTAGTATTTTTAATCTTATTTTATTTATTTATGACGATGTATTGTACGCCTTATAATGCTTTAATTTCGGAATTTGGAAAAACTCAAGAAGATCGTATGTATATTTCGACCGCCATATCATTAACATATTTCTTTGGTACAGTTTTAGCTTATTTACCTTTTGTATTTGGCGGCGTATTACAAAAAGTTGTTTCTTATAACTGGAGTTATCGAATTTGTTTTATTGTTTTAGCGCTTATTGCTTTATTTTGTATGCTACTTCCAACATTTAAATTAAAAGAGACGGATTTTGTTGATGTAAAACCATCAAATTCTAATACATTTAAATCACTTGGTGCAACATTTAAAAATAAAGATTTTAGAATATTTGTTTGGTCGGATATTGCTTATTGGATTGGCTTAACTTTATTCCAAACTGGCTTACCATTCTTTGTTAAAGTATCAATGAAAATTGATGAATCCTTTACGATGATTTTATTAGCAGGTATGACTATTTTATCAGCTTGCTTTTATCCAGTTGTTTCTAAGTTAGTTAAAAAATTTGGTAAGAAAAAGATGACAATTGCTGGATTTTTAGGCCTTGCTTTAGCGTATGTAATAACTGCTTTAATTGGCGTAATTCCTGTTGGTAATAATTTAATTTATGGTATTGCAATTGTTGTTATAGCTTCATTCCCAATGGCGTTACTTGGAATTATTCCTCAATCAATTGTGGCTGATATTGCCGAAGAAGACGCTATTAACACTAAAGAAAAAAGAGAAGGCATGTTCTTTGCCGCTCGTACGTTTGCAATGAAAATGGGACAATCTATTGCCATGCTTGCCTTTACTTCATTAGCAATTTTAGGGGCAAGTCAAGACTTAACATCTAATGATATTGCGGCATCGGTATTTGGTTTAAGAATCGTCGCAATAGTAGCAATTGTATTCTGTGTATTAGGTGCAGTTATATTAGCATTTTATAACGAAAAACGTGTCATGAAAACAATTGAAGATAATCATAAAGTAACGGAAGAAAAATAATATGCTTAAGTGTTTTATTGAAGATAAGTTAGTAAGCTTAGATGTTAATAATGATTTAATTGTATCTATTAAAAAAGAAATAATTCC
This sequence comes from uncultured Bacilli bacterium, assembly GCA_934133115.1. The sequence continues at coordinate 25 of CAKPAV010000004.1, read as the reverse complement.
TTTAGAAAACGGAAAAAGAATTATT
>CAKPAV010000003.1 GCA_934133115.1 uncultured Bacilli bacterium | reverse complement strand
TCATTAATGAATTAGAGCCAAAAGATCGTAACATTGCCATGGTTTTCCAAAACTATGCTTTATATCCACACATGACAGCGTATAAAAACATTGCGTTTAGTTTAAGATTAAGAAAAATCCCAGTAGCTAAATTAGATGAATCTGGAAAAGAAATCTTGGCAATTGATAATAAGAAAATAAAATCTCTAAAAAGAGAAATTGCTCGGTTAGAGAAAACAATGAAACGTGTTAATACTGAAGATAAGTCTTTAGTTGAGCATGAGTTAGATAGTTATAAAAAGAAACTTGATTATTTCATGACTACTCCTGTGCCTGTTTATGAATATAAACATATGTCCAAAGAAGAAATTGATAGAAGAGTGCGTTATGCTGCAAAAATTTTGGATATTGAATCGTTATTAGATCGTAAACCACGCGAAATGTCCGGTGGTCAGCGCCAAAGAATTGCTTTAGGCAGAGCCATAGTTAGAAATCCAAAAGTATTTTTACTTGATGAACCTTTAAGTAACTTAGATGCTAAACTTCGTGCTCAAATGCGCGCGGAAATAACTAGTCTTCATAATAGGTTAAAAACAACATTTATTTATGTTACCCATGATCAAATAGAGGCTATGACTATGGGAACAAGGATTGTTGTTATGAAAGATGGTATTATTCAACAAATTGATACTCCAAATAATTTGTTTAATCATCCTAAAAATGTTTTCGTTGCAGGATTTATTGGCACCCCACAAATGAACTTCTTTAAAGGAGACTTTTGTTATAAAAACAAACAAAATCAAATTATTTTAGAGAATGGTGCAACTCTTAAATATTCCACAAAAGATATGATTGACATTAAAAAAGAATATTTAGATGGCAAAAAACACAAAATTATTCTTGGTGTAAGAGGCGAGGATATTTTGCCTAATGAAGATGGCTTTACTGTTAAAACAGGCATTAAAGAAAATTTAGGAAATCAAACACACGTTTATTTTAATTTAGGTAATGAGGAATTTAATACTAATAGACAATTTATTATGGTTTTATCTTCTAAAAACGAACATGAAATTGGAAAAGAATTCAAAATAAGCTTTGATTCAACGCATATTCATTTGTTCGATGCTGATACAGAAGAATCATTAGAAGACTGTAATAAAAATATTTGATTGTTTCTTGATGAATTATAGAAAAATCGTGAAAGCTTAAAAAATTATTAAAAATGTTTTATTTTCGAAATAAAGTCTCAATGATATCACAAAAGCGCTGATAATCATTGAGACTTATTTTTTGTTTCTAAAGATAGAAGGAGTCATACCACGGTTTCTTTTATAAGCTTTCATAAAAACATGTGCATCGTCATACCCAACCAAAGATGCAATTTTGTTTATTGGCAGATTACTATCTAGTAATAGTGAATCAGCATGATTTAATCGTGCATCTTCAATATATTTTTTGGGAGATGTATTTAGATATTTTTTAAATAAAAATGATAAATATTTACTAGTATAGCCGAATTGGCATGCTACTTCGTCTACTGAATTTATAAGATGGGAACATACGTTAATATATTCGACAATTTCTTTAAGTTTAAATGGAAAATCATTGCTTTTGGTTAGTATTTTTCCAAGTTCTTGCCTTGATATTTCAGCACAAATTAAACTTAAAAAATAATCTTCTGTCACACTATTTCGATTTTCTTGTAATTCTTGTAAATACAAACTAATAAGAAGCACGAGATTTTTATAATTAGATACCTTAGTATGTGTGGGAATTATTATTCTATTTTTCATAAAATCTTTATCGTTATTAAGTTTATTTATTAATTCACTTTTGGTGATTTTTATAGGATTATTTGCGCTTGTAAAGTGAATCCAATAAAAAGATGATTTTTCTTTTTTGTATCCTTCTTGTGGCAAATAAGGAAGATTAAAAAGCATTTCTTGCTGTTCGACACAGGAACAGACATTATCTTGTTTTATATAGATTTTCCCTTCAATAACCAGATAAATAATATAATCTTTCATTATCCTTGGTTTCTCAATAAAATCATTTAAAAGCTTTTTTCCACCATATACTGCGTGGAAAGGAGTGGTCATATCAAATAAGTAATATTGAGGTTCTTCACATTTGATCATGGTCTATATAAATAATTACCTTTCAACACCAATTATATTCTTAATAAAAATCAAAGTCAAATAAACCAGTTGGCAAAATTTGGTTAAAAATACCAGTGTATAATTTATTCATAATTAATGTATTAATTAATATTTTTGCTTATTTTTAGTCAAATAGAGAAACTAAAATTGTAATCATATGAAAAGTTCACACAAAATAAGTAAAGGGCTTACATTTTGACACCTAATATGCCTTTTTCAAACTTTTTTGGCAATTATATAACTAGTATAATTATAGTATGAAAAAATTATTTAAAAAATTAGCTAGCGGCATTTGCTTAATGCTTTCCTTAGTGCCCAATTTAAATGTAACTAAAAATAATGGAAAAGATGTTTATATGAAAAAAAGTTCGGAGGAAAATGAGATTGTGTTTATTAACGATGTGGCAAATCCCAATGATGTATCTTTAGTTAATCAAGGCGAATTTTATGAAGGAAAAATTCTCAACAAAAACTACATCATGTCTTATTCGCTTGATAGACTTTTAGTTAATTTCTATTTAAACTCTGGTATTGACACAGGCTTTAAAGAATATGGCGGATGGGCGGCTAAAGGAGTTGGCGAGGGAGATGCTGAAATTACTCTTTTAGGTGCATATTCCTATTTATATGCTGAGGAGCATGATGAGGCAGTACTTGCTAAAATTAATAAATTTGTTGATATGATTGATGAATGTCAAGAAGCTTATGCCAAGATGGATCCAGCAAATGCGGGTTATGTGAGTGCTTTTAGTGTGTCTGAGTTGGACTCAATTGAAAAAACAGGATCAGCTTTTTGGCCAATCTTTTACACATTTGCCAAAAATTTAGAAGGATATTACGATGCTTACAAATTTGCAAATAGTCAAAAAGCATATAAAATTTGGTACAATCTTGGAAAATATTTGGCAACAAGAGTATCAAAGTATGATGAAGAAACAAACAAAAGAGTTTTAAAATTTGAATATGGCGACATCGCTATTTGCTTTTTTCAATTATATTTAGAAACAAATGAACAAGTATTTTTAGATGCAGCTTTTAAGTTTGTGGATAAAGATGTGTTTGATAAGATGTACGCTAACGAAGATCCGTTTTCTTATGTTCATTGTAATAGATCTATTCCGGTAGTGCGAAGCGCCTTATTTGCATATCTTGCAACAAAAGATGAAAAATATTTACAAATCGGAATCAATGGATTTGAGTTAATGACAAAAGAAAGAACGTATGCAAATGGAAATAACTCAGAACTTGAAGAATTACATCCAACTCGTCAAGTTGAAACAGTGGGATTCCAAAATGCTGAAACGTGTTGTGCTTATAACTACATGAAATGTTGTGATTTGTTATATCGCATTACAAATAATAAATATTATATGGACTATTATGAAAATCTATTATATAACCAAATTTTAGCTTCTATTGATTGGGATAGTGGTATGAAAACTTATTATATTTCCATGGATTATGGATATTATAAAGTATACCATGATGCTGAAAACTCTTTTTGGTGCTGTACCGCAACAGGATGGGAAAATTTTGCTAAATTTAATCAAAATATTTATTATCACAATAATAATTCTCTCATTGTTAATTTGTTTATCAATTCACAAATTAATGATACTGTTACTGGACTGGGATTAAAGCAAAAACATAATTTTCCAAGTGAAAATGTTGTATCTTTTGAGGTTACAAAAGAAGCTACAACTAATTTGAAAATTCGATATCCGGCATGGGTGTCTGGACAAGCAACTATGTCATATAATGGAAAATTGATTGATTTGAATATTTCTAATGATGGATATATTAATATTAATCGCGCTTTTAAAGTTGGAGATATTATCAAAATTAAATTCCCTATGTCATTTAGATTATCTCATTTAGAAAGTGATACTGAACCACATAGTGACGCTATTATGTATGGACCAATTATGATGAGTGGCATTATTGAAAGCATTGGGGAGATTTCACCAATTTTAACAAACTCCAATATTGGTCAATCAAAAGATAATAAAATAAAAAATGAATTATTTTATTCTGGTGATTCTATATTTGATAACGTAAAAAAAGTTGATGATTTAACATACTTGTTAAAAGCAGATAATCAAGAAGTATTAATAAGTGCATTTTATAAATGCTATAAAGTAAAATACATTGTTTATTGGAATATTTTTAAAACAGAAAGCAAAGAATATTATGATTATTTATATGAATGTTCTTATAAAAAAAGTAATGAAATAGACTTTATTAATGTCGGTAATTATTTCAGTGAAACAGCTCATAATTTCTTTCATAATAATAAGAGTTGGACAGGCAATTGCTTTACTAAATGTAATCGCGGTATGGTTGTCGATGGATATATTGGTTATACAATTGCGGTAGAAAAAGGAGTAAAAAACGAATTGGTTATTACTCATTTTGGCACAGACACCAACTATTCCTACGATATTTATATTAATGACAATAAGGAATTCTCTGTTTCTGTCGAATATAAGGGAAGAGAATTTTATAACAAGTATTTTGATATACCAGAAAAATATTCTGAGAATAGTGACCAAATTACTGTTAAGATTTTATGTACAAAAGGAACACTAACTACGGGTATTTATGAAATGCGTACATTAAGAGAAGAACTTCCTTTACAAAATGACACACATATTGATTTAAATGCTGGAGAAAGTAGTAATATTGATTTCAAAAATTTCTTATATGACCGCTTATCTTTTGATGGTACAGGCAATATTCGTATTAAAAATCAAGATGGTACAATTCTTTATGAAGGGGCATCAAAAGGAACAATAAAAGAATATATGCAACTTGGTGTTGTTACTATTGAAGCATTAAGTGATGTGAGTGTAAGACTACAAGCTTATGGCGATAAGGTTGTTTATATCGATGATATTAATTATAAACTTGCTAATAATGACTTATATTATCCAACACAATTTGCTATAGTTCATTTGGAAAATTCAGGCACTTTACGTCTTAGAGTTGACTGGTCTACTACAAAACTAACAAGAGGAAATCAAACTGGAAAAGTAAAAATATATAATACTAATTTGGATGTGAATTATAATATATCTTATAACTCATTAAATGATGGATTAGTCTTATATTACGATTTTGAAAATATTGAAAATAATATTGTTAAAGATAAGTCAAATAATGGCAATGATGGAACGATTATAGGCGAATACAATTCTTGCCAAGGTAAATTTGGAAATGGCGTTAATTTAAACGGCACATCATATGTGTCGTTTGGAAAAGTAAAAGGTATCAGCAACGAAATAACATTATCAATGGATGTAAAATATAATGATACCACAAATGGATTGTTTGAAAGATTGTTTGATTTAGGTAATGATTATAATAATTATTTAACTATGACAACAAGCGGTTATGCTTGCGGTAAGCAAGATGGTATATCTTATAGTGTAAATCAACAAATATATTCTTTAAAGCCAAATACATGGTATAACGTTACATTAACTATCAAAGATAATTTGGCAATAAGTTATGTTAATGGCGTAGAAGTTTCACGAAGCGAACAATTTGTTTATGATTTAAGCAATGTTGAATCATACTTATTAAATTATATCGGAAAGAGCCATGTTGATTATACTCCAAATTTAAATGGTGTAATTGATGAAATTCGTATTTATAATTACGCATTAAGTAAAGATCAAGTTATTGGATTGTTTAATGTCAAAAATGTTAATGAAAACAAGTTTGCTTCTGCAGATATTATGTATGAAATAATTGAAGAAAAAGATATTGATATTACAATCATGCCAGAAGCAAAAGATAATGATGATAACATAAATTTTGATGAGCCAAGTATTATTACACCAACTCCAAATAAGCAAAAAACAAATTATGTGCCAATTGTTGTGGCCTCTATAGCAACTGTAACGCTTTTATCCATTTTAGGAATTTATATTGGAAAAAGGAGGAAAGTAAAATGTTAAGAAAAGTTTTACTGACAACTATTTGTGCGTTAATGGAACCATTGTTGATAGGCAATTATAATACTAATAAAAATCGGTTAAATAGTGATAATGCTACACCTATTTATAGTGAAAATTTCAGCAGTTATGATGGAAAAACTGCGGTAGATTCATTTGCTTGGAACAATTTAGGCATGATTTGTGATGCGTCCACAAAAAGTATTATTGATAGTGGAGAAAATATTGATGGTTATTCTATAAAAGTAGGTGGACAAAATTTTTGCCATTCTAATAATTTACTAGCGTTCAAAGACGGGACAATTCCACTAAAATCAAATGGCTCAAATAGATATACGACAACATTTGATATCAAAGTTAGCAATGCATCCAAGGTAGGTTTTTCTTACTTGGTTCCTCAAACAGATAATTATATTGGTGGATTAGGATTTGTTCCTAATAAAGCAAGTGAAATCGAGGGTACGCATAGTTTTGAAACAATCACAAAAGTTGATGATTATTACCATGTTTCATTTGATATTGATTACGATGGAACTACAGGTGTTTGGGCATATTTCTATGCTGTATTTGATGGGGCTGGATATGTTGTGATTGATAATATAAATGTATCTATATCCACCAATAAAATAAAAGAACCAGATCAAGAAAAAGATTTTAGCGGCTATAAATACAATCAAACATTCCAAAGTTATGATGGCGTTAAGAATATTAGCGAATATTTATGGTATGACTTATGTTGGGCTAGTGATGCCACAATAGCAGCGGTAATTGATACTAAAAATGATGATGAAGCAATTACTAACAAATCTTTGAAAGTTGGCCAATTGCAAAAAGGAATTTATCATGCAAACCAAATTTTGTGTTCTGGTAGTGGTAAAAATCCTTTTGATACTAATAAAGGCACTTATACTATTGAATTCGATATCAAATTATTTGGTGTTAATCAATTTACCTATCAATTAAAAGAAAATAATACAGATGCAATAATTACTAGTATTTCTTTTAAACCTAGCGATTTAGTTAATGTATCATGTACATCGCCGTTTTATTCTGTCACTGAAGAAAATGGCGTTATCCATGTGGAAGTCGATGCTATTACTGAGACTTCTACCAACTGGTCTGATTTTATCTTAGATTTAGAAAATAATGGATACATGGTTATTGATAATATTGCTATAAAAAAGTCTGAACACGATTATAAAGCTGATCGTCTCATATATAAAGACGATTTTGAAAACTATAATAACGAAGAGAATATTTCTGAATATTTATGGAGAAGTACTCACTTATATAGTGATTCATCATATTTGTCTATCAAAGATTGTTTTGATGGAAAAGCATTAGTCAGTGAAACTAATTCTGGTACTTATGGAGCTTCAACATATGTTGGTCTTCAAGGAACAGGCGGAATGGGAAGTACGGTTTTAGCTGCTGATACTAATTATGAAATAACATTTGATATTAATTTGAAAAACGTGACTTCGTTTGGCTATTATGGAAAATATGTAGATCCACAAAAAGGCGATTTAGATTTGATTAATTTTATTTATAATCCAAAAAAGCAAACATATCAATCAACAGGATTATGTAATGTCAAATTTACTGAAATGTATAATCGCGTGATTTTACAGTTTAAATCACCCGCTAATACAAACTATTTTGGACATTTTGTTTATACATGTGATAATAATGCAGTTGTAATACTAGATAATTACCAATTAAAAGTTATTAAAAATTATTCTATTCCAATGTATAAAACTGGATTTGAAGATTGTAACTTAGGAGAATTCACACCATTTACAAATTATTATAAAAAAGAAGAAATATTAGGCAAAGTAACCACTGATAACAATTTAGTTATTAATGGCTCATTCAGTGCAATTTGTGGATTTGATGCTACAAATGCTAAAAATGATAGTGAAAAATGGAATGGCTTAATATCAAGAAAAAGTAATTTTGATAAAAACAATACATATTCAATTCAATTTAGATTTAATGTTGTTTCTGAACCAGAACATTATTTCTATTTAGAAGTTGGTGGAATTGATGGCTTATACTTAAGATTTAACAAAACAAAAATTGTAGATAGTAGTAGCGGAGTAGTTGGTAGTATTATCAAAGAAGATACTTGCTATGTTTTACAAGCATCTTTCAACATAACGCAAGATTTAGAAGGTCTTCTAATTGGAAGTTATGGGGGAGGATTCATTGTAATTGATGACTTTTCTTTATTACAAGGAGAAAAATTTGATACATTACCTGCAATAGAAAAGAAACAAATAACTGGTGAAAAATATATTTCTGAAGATTTTGAAAGCAATACTAGTGGAGAATATTTTGATTATTATAATTTTGTTAGTGTGGCTGATGCTTTTGGTGCTAAAAATTGTTATAACGATGATGCCATAAATGGATATAGTAGTGCAAATATATATTCTGGATGTCGTTGGGGAGCACAAATTAAGAGCGTTCCTGGATTGCTAAATGAAAGCACAATTTACACGCTATGTTTTAGATATAAGCCACTTGATAAAATTGATGGAAATATTAGTGTTATTATTAGTGGTCAAACAGAAAAATATTTGGCTCTAACTTTAGATGGAAGAGTAAGTGCATTTACAAAAGATGGTACAAGTTTCTATGATGGTATTGATTTAGCAGATGTTAAAAATAAAAACGGATATTATGAAGCTTATATTACATTTGAAACTCCAATGGGAAATCCCCAAATAATAATTGGAACATATGGAGCGTGTAGCATAGCAATCGATGATATTTGCTTGTATTATGGTGCATTTGCGCAATTTGATACAGAAAATGTAAGTGTTATTAAAACAGCAGATAAAAGCAAACTAAGCGATATCATAAATAGAAGCAGTGTAGAAGATAGTAGTAAATACACAAGTGAATCTATTAAGAACTTAGAAAAAGCACTTTCTGAAGGAAAAATCATTAATGAAAATTTAAAAGCTAATGAAAAGGAAATTAATGAAGCAATAGAAAAAATAAAAGAAGCGTACAATGCGCTAGTAAGAAAAGATGTTCTTCAATTCCAAGAAGCTATTGCATTAATCGATAAATGCAATTCTAAAGAGGAAATGTACAAGGCAATTAATAACGCTATCGAATGTTTTAATTCTGTTGAAGACAAAGAAATGGTAACAAAAGAGCATGAAATATTGATTCAAAAAATTAATGAATACAACGACTACGTTGATAGAGCAAATTCTAATTTGTTTAGTTTAACTTCTGCTTCTCATTTAGCAGCGGCAATAAGCCTAAGCACAATGATTTCTTTGTTGTTTGTATTTATTACGAGGAGGATTTCGTTATGAAAAATAAAACTATGTTTTTGTTAATTCTTCCTATGCTATTTGGCTGTAACAATAAGATAGATAATTTTGACATTTTGAATCAAAAATTAAACAATCATTATGTAAAATTAACATTAGAAGTAAAGACTATTTATGAAGATGAAGCACTTTATGGAAATTATTTTGTTACGTATGCAAATAATTCTTATAATGTAACTTATCGCTATGAGAAATTAAATCAAATAAGTTTAACTGAACCAAATGAGCAAAGAAAATCAATAATTAAAGGAGAATACACTTATAATAATGAGATTATTGATGGAAATGAGGCAAATTTGCCATTTGAAGTTATAAGCTTATATACTTTAAAGTTTGACAAAAGTAACTTTACAAACGTTTCTTTTGATGATGTTTTTGTGGCCAATGTCAAACTAAATAAATTGTTTTCCATAGATAATGAATCATTATCTACCATCAACGTTTATTATGACGCTGATAATATCAATAGAGTAATTCTTACTACTAGTTCTATGATAATGAATTATTCTATGACTTATTGAAAAAAAACTTGAAATGGAGGAAATGATTATGAAAAGAAAATTTAAGTTTTTGGCATTAAGTAGTTTATTTGTTTTGTCTAGTCTAAGCGTGACTATGTTGTCCAATCATTTTGTAGCTAAAATTGCAAGCGCTGAAGAAAGTACATTGTTTTCTAAAAAAACACTATATTCTAATAATTGGGATAATATTACTGCAAACGACGCTAGTGAGTTATGGGCAGTTGATCGTACATTTGCTTGTGAAGTATCAACGGCTTCTGTTAAAACTGTAACGCATAATACTAAGAAAGGATTAGAAGTCACATTACAAGGGAATCAACAAATTCATACATTAGGTAATTTATTAGGAGATGGGGGATTATCAAAATGTGTGGTTGGCGAAAAATATACTTTTCAATTGTATATTGATGCCTCATTAGCGGATGGCGCAGATTTAGCTATTCAATTACAATTTGATAATTGGACTGGCGTTGCAATTAATAATGGGGTTGTTCGAATATTTAATGGAGCAACAGTAACTAGAGCAAGCTATGAAAATAATATTTTGAGTTTTGATTTTATTGCTACAAGTGATCCAAGTAAAGCTTATGCTAAAATAACAACAGAAAATGCTCAAGAAAGTAATACAGTATTTATGGATGATTTCTTAATATATCAAGATATCAAACCCGCTAATTACGTTGTATTTGCTAATGATTTTGATAATTTAGAAGCTGGTGCAACATCTGTACCAAATATCTTACCTTCTAATAGTAGTTTAAATGTTGCTCAAACTGATAATGGTAATAAATATGTTAGATTCCAAGGTGATATAACAACAGATTTATATCGTAATTTCTATTTATATCAACTAAATGACACAAATCCTAATACCATTCAGAGTGATAATAGATATCGTTTGAGTTTTGATGTCATTGGTGATGGATGGGATGAATTTTCAATTAATTTAGATGAATCACATTTTGCAGCAGGATTTAACAAAGATACATTAACATCTATTAGTGATTTTACAAATGTGCATAAAGCATCGATGGTTAATAGACATGTAACTTTGGAATATACACCATCAACTTCATATAACGCAAATTACTATATGAATTTATACTTTGTTATTAAAGGATATGAAAATTCTCAATTAGATTTCGGAATTGATAATATTCAAATTGAAAAGACAACTATTATTCCAGATACAAATGTATTTGCTAATAATTTTGATAATTTAGAAGTAGGTGCAACATCTGTACCAAATATCTTACCTTCTAATAGTAGTTTAAATGTTGCTCAAACTGATAATGGTAATAAATATGTTAGATTCCAAGGTGATATAACAACAGATTTATATCGTAATTTCTATTTATATCAACTAAATGACACAAATCCTAATACCATTCAGAGTGATAATAGATATCGTTTGAGTTTTGATGTCATTGGTGATGGATGGGATGAATTTTCAATTAATTTAGATGAATCACATTTTGCAGCAGGATTTAACAAAGATACATTAACATCTATTAGTGATTTTACAAATGTGCATAAAGCATCGATGGTTAATAGACATGTAACTTTGGAATATACACCATCAACTTCATATAACGCAAATTACTATATGAATTTATACTTTGTTATTAAAGGATATGAAAATTCTCAATTAGATTTCGGAATTGATAATATTCAAATTGATTTAGTTGGCTCTATGCCTGTTTTTGATGCTGTGGATACTATTAAAGTAGAAGCGGATGGAGATATTACCTCATTATTAAACGCTACGTTAACATATCCTAATGGTGATGTACGTGAAGTAGTAGAAAAAGAAATGAGATATGATTTATCATCAATTGATTTGACAACTGCTGGTGATCATTATTTATATACTTACATTGTAGATGAAATGGGTTATAGATATGAAGATGCAGTTCGTGTACATGTACATGGTTGGAAAGAAAAGACAGTAATCACGGCACCAACTTATTTTGAAAGCGGAACAAGCATCTTTGAATGTTCTTGTGGTGACACAAAAACTATGGAAGTTCCACCTCTTGTCGGTCACGTTGTCGAATTTGTTAATGAATGGCATTCATTAAGAGTAAATGGCAGCATTTGTGAAATGTTAGAACCGGAAAATGTGGATAAATTAAATAAAATGATTGCGAAATATGAATCATATAGTGATGATGAAAGAGCGGCAATTGCATCTGCTACCGATATTGAAGGAGTAACTATTGGTGAAACAATAGAATATTTAAAAACTTTATTAAATCATAAAGAAACCGAAAAGAGTGATAGTCGTTCTGTGATTATAACAGCAATAGATAATAACCAAACAAATGTAATAGTGTTATTTGCTATTCTAGGATTTATTCCTATTGTTTATTACGTTATTGCTCTTAAAAAGAGAAAAACAAATTAAATCAATTATATAATTTAATAAATTTTTCAAAACAAGAATTGAGGTGTCAATTGTGAAAAAAATTTTGTATATGTTGCCCTTAGTGTTGAGTTTAGTCCTTTGTGGATGTAATAGAGAACACACAAGTCAGACAGAGCCAACAGAAATTGAAAAAATATATCAAATGTATGTTGCTAATAGTGATTCTCCACTAACATATGAGAAGTGGCTTGCTTCTATTAAAGGTGATAAAGGCGATAAAGGTGACAAAGGTGATAAAGGTGACAAAGGTGATTCAGTAGATATTACAATTAGTGATGATGGATATTTAGTAATTAATGGTATAAAAACAAATTATAAAATTTATGAAGAAAGTGAATATGAAACCCCAGCTTTTTCATTAAAATCTTGGAATGGCGATTATGTTGGTGCTTATTCGGATAATAACAATAATCCTTTTGGTTACTATAACAATCGTTTAACTATGAATATTCAAACACAAAATCATTGGGCTAAATGGATGAACAAATTTGCTAATATAGAATATATAAATAGCAATAATCAACCAATTGAAGATTTTACTAATAAAGGTTTTTCTTTGGAGGCTGATGTTGAATTTAAATATGGATCAACACAACATACAAGAGCAGGAATTATGCTTAAGACTTCTGATTTAGATTATATTCTTTTCCATGTTCAAGCTAATTCTTTTAATATTTATCACACTGATAACTTAGATAGAACTGAATGGGTTCCTGTAGGAAACTTTGATAATTTAACTGAAGAAGAAAAAAATAGCAAAATAGAAGTTGCGCCGCAACACCTAAAAGTTAATGTATTATCAAATGGCTTAATTGAATATTTTGCTAATGGTAAGAAAATATATGAACATGATGCAGGAACATTTAAAGGCGGTAAAATAGGCTTTTTCTCATATGCTAATTTGTATTCATCGTTTTCAAATATTAAATTAGAGTTAGGTGATCATCCAACAACTATTTATAGTGGAAGTAATGGCAATGTTAATAATTCATTTACAATGAATGATAATTTGCCAAATGTTACTAATAAAAAAGCCAAAGTTATTTTAGTTGCGGGTCAATCTAATGCAAGCGGAACGACACATGTGGAATATTTAAAAGCAAAAACAACGGAACAGAAGTATAATGAATATTTAAATGGGTATTCTAATGTAAAAACAAATTATTTTACGGAAAATGGTGGAAATCAATCGCAAGGATTTGTTGATACTAAACTTGGACAAGGATTTTCTACTACATGCTTTGGTCCAGAGATTGGCATGGCAGAGACATTTTCTTCCATCTCAGATGAATACTTTATTGTAAAATATGCATGGGGCGGAACAAGTCTTGACGCAGATTGGTATGTAAAAGAAGATGGTAGGAAATCTGACGTATACAATGCTTATGTTAAATTTGTTAAAGAATCAGTTGATTATTTAAAAAAGAAAGGCTATGATGTTGAACTAAATTACATGTGTTGGATGCAAGGAGAAGCAGATGCAACGAAAATTAGATCAGCAAGATATTATGATAATCTTAAACGATTTGTAGGAGCATTACGTCAAGAATTGAATTCTAATTTTTACTTTATTGACGCTGGTGTTTCTAATAGTCCGGCATGGCCTGAACCAGAGGCATTGAATAATGCCAAAATTAAATTCAGTAATGATTCTGATCACAATATCTATTTTAGCACTATTGATAATGGTTTAGAGTGGTCAAAAGAACCTGAGGATAATCCAGATATTGCTCACTTTGATTCATTATCAGAAATTAAACTTGGTAAATTGTTTGCTGAAGAAATTTTAAAATTAGAAACTAAATAAAAATTAATTTTGTTATAAAATTATGAATACAAAGAGACTGTGAAGTAATTAAATTTTAAAAGATACTTCACAGTCTTTTGTATAAATTTAAATGTTTTCGTTAAATCAAAATCATATGTTTATAAATTTTTATGAGATTAATTAAAATTAAAAGTGTTTATAAAAATATTAAAAGTGTATATAATATCTTTAATCTCAAAGAGATTAATATTAAGGAGCTAACAAAATATGAAGTTATGGGAAAGAATTAAACCTAAATTTGCCTTTTTAAAAAACAAGCAAAGTGTGTTTTATTATTTCTTATTTCTTTTTGGTTTAGCTTTTATTATGGCTATTGCTGTATTATTAATTGAAAGTTTTACAATTCCATTAGGCGGAGACTATGTGCAACAACAAATACCTTTTTACACTAATGGATATGATGATTGGTGGCATTTCTTAAAGACAGGTGAATTTCCTTTATGGGATTCTAACACTGTGTTAGGCGTTAATAATATTGGCGCAAATAGTTTCTATTACTTTTTAAATCCATTCTTTTTACCAATATTACTTTGCCCAAGATCTTTAATACCACAAGGATTAGCATTCTTAATGTTAATCAAAATGGCTTTAGCGGGCATTACCTTTAGACTTTATTTAAAAAATTTAGGTGTTGAAGAAAAAACTGCACGATTATTTTCAATAGCCTATGCCTTCTGTGGATGGAACTTATACTATATGTGGTTTAATCATTTTATGGAAGTTGTAGTAATGTTTCCATTAGTATTATTAGGAATAGATAAGGTGTTAAAAGAACGTAAACCATTTACTTTAATGATTTCACTATTTGTACTTGGTTTAGCTAATTATTTCTTCCTTGTTGTAGCGTGTTTTGCCGGTGTAATGTATGCAGGATTTAGATTTTTTCAAACAATTAAAACTAGAAATGTAAAGGAAAACTGTACTTCAATTGGATTAGGTATATTTGCTTTTGCCACTGGATTAATGATGTGTGCATTTGTATTACTGCCTTGTTTAAACGCTGTTACAGAAGCAGGAAGAGTAGAAAGCGCAACTTATTTAGAATCATTAAAGACAGCGTTTAGCGAAAAAAACTTAGAAGCGGCTTGGAAATTACTATTTGATTTTAATTCTACTAAGAAAAGATATTATCCATTGGTAACTTATTTCTTCCCAGTAATGAGTGATTTCCACTGTGTTTTATATCGTAATACTGGTTATGATAATACTTTATCAAGTTTATTTATTTATACACCATTAACAATTATGGTTGTACCAGCACTTATTAATAGTATAAGGAAGAAGAAAGTATCACATATATTTGCAGCAGGTATATTTACATTAATGTTATTTACCCCATTTGCTTATGAATTATTCCATGGCTTTACTGTTGATTATGGTAGATGGCAGTTATTTGTAGTAATTGCTTTAATTGCTTATGTTGCTATAAGTTATAAAGATTTAAAAACATATCCAAAATGGTATTTTGATATTTCTGTATTAGTAATTTTGTTTTGTATGGCATTTACTGTCGCAACCGCGGCAAAAAATCAATATGATGTATATGATGTTAAAGAAACATTTGCTATTGTTATATATCAATTTATTTATGTTATTGTTGCTTACTTCATTATTCGCTTCTATTATCAAAAACCTAAGTTTGAAAAGATATTACCAATCATGCTTTGCCTTGAGGTTATTGTTGTAGGAAACATGACTTTATTTGGACAAAAAACAACGTATAATTCTTTAGCAGGAGGACCTAGCAACTTTAAAGATGAAGTTAAGGTTGTAAGTAATATCAATAAATCCGACCAAGATTATTTTAGAATATTTAATACAACGGCGAACGACTCCACTAATAACTTAGGAATGCGTGAAGGATATAATGGGGTAGGTGGCTTCCACTCATTATACAATACTAATATTAAAGACTTTCTTAACTGGACAAGAATGCTTTATTGGCGTGATACATGGACAATGGGAGCCCATGAAAAGAAAGTTAATCTTGATCAATTCTTAAGTGTTAAATATTACATTCTTAAGAATTCAGATTATAACACTAATATCGATAGTGAAGAAATTGTGAATGATATTAATATGTATAATGTTCCTTTTGGATATAAATATCGAGAAGACTTATCATCTAGCACTCATAGTGTATTTGAAAATGAAAACTATATTCAATTAGGATATGCTTTTGATAATATTATTCCGGTTAATAAAGATTCAGTTGAGAATTATATGTATTTAGAAAATAATTATTGGCCTGTGTATAGTGCAGAACATACGCGCAATAATGGAGCGGCTTTATATAGTTCAGCAGCGGTTAAAGACTTTATGCAAGGAATTAGAAATGAAGAAGCGTTATTATCTGGGGCAATTTTATATGATGTTGATGAAAGTGGATTCTTTGAAAAAAATAGTTACACAGAAGAAACATTAAACGCATTAAAACAATTCCCAATTAATAATTATTCTACTAATGCGGGTGAGTTATTCGCTGGTTCTGATTTAAATGTAAGAAGATATAATTGCCCAAATGGCGTTGTAAATAATGCTAAAGAATTATTAGATACAAGTAACGGAACTTTATTAGCAACAAATAATTCAACTCCATATAAATACAACCAAGATAAATATATTATTACATTAAAGAATGGCGGTAATTTCTGTAGCGCCACTAATACACGAGGTAGTTGTTATATCGGATTAAAGATGCAATTAAATCGTTACGCTTATGTTCATTTGTATGATGAAGATGATAACTTAATTACATTTGATTACCATCAATATATTGGGCAAGATTATAAGAATTTAAGAGGATTTTATTCATCTAAACCAGTTAAAACAATTGTGGTTAAACCAATGATTGATGAAGATGATAAAACAGTTATGAATGGATTTGCGGTTTATCAAGAATATTATGATACTTTCATGAATTCAATTAATAAAATTAAACAAAACCCACTTAAAAATGTAAAAGTTACTACTAATACTGCTAGATTTACCACTAATTACACAAGTAGTAAGATAGTGGTTACCACTATTCCTTATGATGCTGGTTGGAGTTTAAAAGTAACAGATATTAATGGAAATTCAAAACAAAAAGATTTATTTAAAGCCCAAGGCGGATTTATGGCTTTTGTTGCAGATTCAGGTGAACAATCTTATTACTTAAATTACTTTACACCAAAATTAAAACAAGGACTATTAATATCATTAAGTGGATTTGCTTTATTAGGAATAAGTATTGGTGTTAATTATTGGATTGAACGTAGAAGAAAATCTTCTACAAAAGAAAAAGATGAGAAAGTTAATTAATTTCTTTCTCATCAATAAATAACTTAATATCATTTTTAATTGGCTTATTAGAAACAATAGAAACGCTCGAATTATTTAAGACAAAATTTTTGTGATGATTAGGGCGTTTTTTTAATGTATCTTTATTTAACCCCGTTCCCTCTAATTTACTTAATGCTTCAATAGTTGTCCACTTATTAGCTAAATATTCGCTTTTTGCGCTAGATTTTATATATTCTTGATATTCTAAATCATTTAAAATTGTATTGATGTGTTTAAAATTATTAAAGCGATTAATGGCTTCAATATCGATAGCAATGTCTTGAGTGGCACATATTACAAAACCAAATAAATTATGAGTATGCGCTAAAGAAATGTATATGTTAGGAATATTGGGCTTACCAAATTCATCAAAATATAATTCTTTTATAGAGGACTTAAATAATTTTTCAAGTTTTGAATTTAAATAATAATAGTTACTTATGCTTATATTAAAATCTAAATCACTATATTTTTTAGAGTGATTTATTATATTTATTGGTAAATGAATATCATGTTTTATGTAATCGTTATGATATAAAAATATATAAATATTGTCCATGATTTTTGCTCCTAGATAAATAATATCATAAATGATTGACAAATTATAAATTATTTAAAATAGTTGCGTTAGTTTTTTGGCGTTAATCCATCAAGATAAAAGCGTTAGTTGTTTTGTATTAAACATTATTTGTATAAATCTTTTAAAGTAAATAAATTACAATTTTTAAATTCAGTATCATTACTAAATCCAGATTTAGAAAAGAAACCTAAGCGATAATTAGTAATTTTTGCATCATTTAGTTGATTGATTTCTTCTAAATAAATAGATTTATCCACAATTGAATTAGTATATTTACATTCATAAAATGTATATCCTAGTTCATCGTATGTAACTATATCAAATTGTCCGTTTTTATGTAATTTTGGATTATTATATGTATAAGATCCGATTAATAGAAGCGGTGGATTAAATTCATCATTTTTATTTTTTCTAATTAAGAATTCTTTACATATTTTTTCGAATTTCAAAGGGATAAATTCGCTATACATTTTTTCTTTTATTTGTTCAAAATATTTATCCGTGGTTAATATAGCCTTATAAGCAAGAGTTGGATAAATTAACTTAAAATAAAAAGCAAACAAATTATCATCAATATCATAATATGCTTTTTTCTCATTCTTTTCATTTAATGCGTAGGTTTTGGTTATAAAATGCATATCCACTAGTTGGTTTAATAAATATGCTAGATCGCTTTTTGGAGCATTAATATTAAAAACTGCTTTGATATCACTATAAGAATGCTTACCACGAGTTATTAAATCCATGACAAAAGCGGCATTTTCCACTTTAGAATACTCCTCTTTCATAGTAGTATTGATTTCATTTTCAAGGGGAGCAAATTCACTTAATAATAAATATTTAACATTGTCTTCAAAAGATTTGTTCGTATCAAGCATACTTAAATAATATGGTACACCGCCAAATACTGCATAGTATTTAACCTTATCTTCTAAAGATACATTCTTATAAAAGTTACTTGCTTCATAATAATTAAAAGCTTCAAGTTTGATTTTATATTTGAATCGTCCGTGTAATGGATTATTCATATCTAATAAATGATCCATAATATCTACATAACTACCTGAAAGAACTATTTTCATTTTTGATGTATCTTTATATTGGTCGATTCTTGATTGTAAAAACGAATCAATATATTCGCGGTTATTTAAATAAGAATACTCATCTAATACTAATAAAATAGGTAATGATAATGATTTAAGGAACAAGAAATCTAATACTTCAGTAAAAGAAGCATTTTTTGATAAAAAGGCATCAGGAATTTTATCTTTTATTACCATAGATAATCCTTGGGCATTTACTATATCTAACGCTTTTAAACATTGAAAATAGATAAATAAACCATCAAAATATTTGCTAGATTCTTTTATCAATGTGGATTTTCCAAAGCGCCTTCTACCATAAATAATTGCGCCAGTTAGTCCTTTTTCTAGATACATATTTTTTAATGCTTCTAATTCTTTTATTCTTCCAAAGAAATCCATAAAACTTCACCCCTATAAAATGTAGAAATGATTCTACTAGAATTTATTCTACTTATTTATAGTATAGACTAAAATGAGATGAAATGTCAAATTAACTCGAAACTATTCTACTAGAATTTATTCGAGTAAATTTTTCTACATAAAAAGCAGAGTGCAAAAATCACCCTGCTTTAAATATAAC
>CAKPAV010000002.1 GCA_934133115.1 uncultured Bacilli bacterium | reverse complement strand
TCTTCTTTTATATAACTGCTCCAATCTTTAAAGTATTCTTCTTTAGAAGCATAAAGAGGAGTATAAGAACTAACAACTTCTTTAGCAAGTTTAGCATTATCACTTAATAAGGCACTTAAAATAGATAATTGACCTTGCGCCGATAATACACAAGCTTTATCAACATCAGCAATATGGAAATCAACACCATGACTTGTTCCTTTTGCACCAGCGATATAAGGGTGAACAACAGGCATAATACAACTTAGATTGCCCATATCAGTGGAGCCATTACCCCAGTTATTAGTAAGTCTAATTTTTTCTCTTCCAACAAGTTCGGACATAACATCAACAGTAACTTCTCTTAATTTTTCCGAATTATTTAAAGGAGCAAATCCAGGATAATCGTTAACTGACATAGTAGCGCCCATAGCTAAAGCACCAGAAGCTAAAGCACGATTAACTTTTTTGTTGGTAAGTTGAATAGTTTTTAATGATCTACCACGAATAAAAGTAGAAATCTTTGCAACGCTAGGAATGATACTAACAGCTTCTCCACCATTAGTGATAATAGGATGCACACGAATATGATTTTCTTCTTTAAATGTTTCGCGTAAAGCATTAATAGCGTTTAATCCTAATGTTGCAGCATATAAAGCATTAACACCTTGATCAGGACAACTACCAGCATGAGCGCCAACGCCGTAATATGTGACATCTTTCATCAAACAACCATTACAACCAGCATGTAAATCTAGTAATGTTGCGGTATTAGTGCCAGTATGGAACATATAAGCTAAATCTACACCATCAAGATATCCGCGATATAAGAATTCATCTTTGCCACCTAAGAAATGAATAATACCCTGTTTTCTTAATTTGTTTCGTTTTTCAAGTTGAATTCCTTCTTCGGCAGGAACTAAAACTAAACGAATAGAACCACTTAAGCCATCTAAGGCACCAGGTTCTTTTAAAGCAAGAGCAATTCCTACCATTGCGGCACATTGAGCACAGTGTCCACATGCATGAGCGTTACCCTTAACAGCGGCAAAATGATTTGGAACCGCTAAAGCATCAAGTTCCGCTAAAATCATAACTTTTGGACCTGGTTTACCAGTATCAATATCAGTATAAAATCCAGGAATATCGCCAGCTTTATTTAAAACATAGCCAGCCTTTTCAAATACATTCTCTAAATAATGGCTAGTTTCCCATTCGTTATATCCAGTTTCTGGATGTTTCCAAATAAAATCTTCGGCATCATAAATTTCTTGCTTATGTTTATTTACAAAATCTAAATATTTTTGATATTTCATAATGTTAATCTCCTTATAAAAATTATAACAAAAGAATTTGTTATAAAAATAGTTAGGCAGTATTTTTAATATCAATTTAGATAAAAAGAGCAAAAGCGTTTATGCCTTTGCTCTTAAGTGATTTTATTCTTCTTCGTCTTCATCTTCATCATCGTTATTAACAATGACTTTAACTTTTTCAACTATAAATTCATCAACTTTTAAGATTTCTATAGTAAGATTTTCATAATCGAAAGTATCTCCAACTTTAGCGAATCGTTCAAGATTTTCGATACAGAATCCACTTACAGTAGTATAATCAGAATCGATTTCATCTTTATCTTTATCAATACCCACTAAGTCACAGAAGTCATCAATATTCATTGAACCATCAACTTCATAAATGTTTTGACTTTTTTGTTTATAATCTTCTTCAATGACATCAGTCTCATCCCATATTTCGCCCACTAATTCCTCGACGATGTCTTCCATGGTCACAATACCTTCCGTACCACCAAATTCATCGATGATAACGGCAATATGTGTATGAGTATCTTTAAATTCTTTTAATAACGATGAAATGTGTTTTGATTTAGGAACATATATTGGTTCATCAATTAGCTTTCTTAAATCGACTTTTTCGCCTTTTAGTTTCATCTTTAAAATCTTTTTAACTTTAACAATACCAATGATATTATCGATAGTTTCATCATAGACGGGAATACGAGAATATCTTGTAAATTCTTTGCTGTCATAAACATCATCATTATTTTCATTAATGTCAAGAGCGTATACATCAACACGTGGAGTCATAATCTCATAAACAGTGGTGTCACAGAAATCAATCGCAGATTTTAATAAGTCGCCTTGTTTTTCGTTAATAACACCATCTTCTTCAATTTGTTCCACAATTTCGATTAATTCATCATCAGTCATAACTTCTTCATCTTTATTTTTCTTTGTAAATGGTTTAGTAACAAAACTAACAAATAAATTAATAACAAAGATGATTGGTTTTAAAATAATAACAAGAACAGTTAAAGGAATAGAAGAAAAACGTGCGACTTGATAATTAAACTTCAATCCAATTGTTTTAGGTAATACTTCACCAAATGTAAGAATAATTAAAAACATTGTGACAGAAACAAGAAGAGGGACATAACCGCTATTAGGACCATCTAGTAAGCCTTTAAATATTTCATTACCGACAATTGTAGCAAGAGAAGTAGAGAAAATATTTACAAAGTCATTACCAAATAAAATGGAATATACTGTTTCATTTAAATGATCAATAATCTTTAATACTCTTTTAGCAGATTTATCACCATTTTCACTTGCTTTCTTAAGTTTAAGAACATTTACAGAATTAAGAGCAATCTCAGACATGGAAAAGAAAGCGGATAATACAATTAAAATTAGAAGTAAAATATAATATACAATCATTATTTTTTACCTCCTTTTTTAACTTGTTCATTAAATTCGGCCATATCGCCAACAAGTTCTTCAAGAAGGTCTTCCATTGTCACCATGCCAATAGTATTTTTTTGTTTATCTTTAACAATAGCAATATGGGTTTTATGTTTTTTAAATCCTTCAAATAACTCATCCATAGTAAATTGATTACTAACAATATATGGTTTAGATAAAGTAGAACGAATAGATACTTTTTTATTTTGTAAATAACTAGATAAATATTTTTTAACATGTAATATACCAATAACATTATTGATGTTTTTATAATAAACAGGAATACGTGTGTAAGGTGTATCTAATAAAATTTTATTTAATTTTTCATGAGTTAAGCCATCTAAATCAATAGCAAAAATTTTATCTTTTGGTGTTAATACTTCACGAACTTCTGTTTCACCAAAGTCAATTGCGGATTGAATAATATCGGATTCTTCTTCCTCAATTATTCCCTTATCTTCAATATCTTCAATGATATTAGTAAAGTCATCTTCGGAAATTTCAGGAGTATCTTTTACTCTAAAAATTATATCAAATAATTTTCCTAGTCCAATAAATATTAATCCAATTGGATAAGTTAAAAAGTAGAAGAAACGCAAAATATATGTTGAAAAAAGTACCATTTTTATTGAATTGGCACGAGCAATACATTTTGGGATTGATTCAACAAATATATATACGATAATAGTGGTAACAATAGTAGCAACAAGAGAAGCAGTATCACTATTAGCGATAAATTCCATAAAGATGTATGTTGATAGCATTGATGTTAGAACACTAACGATATTAGTGCCAATTAATATGGCTACTAAATATTTATCAAAACTTTCTGATATTTTAACAGCAAGTTTTGCGGTTTTGTTTCCATCATCAGCCATAACTCTTAAACGCATTCTATTACAAGAAGAAAATGCTGTTTCAGTTGCAGCAAAGAAACTACCAAATATAAGTAATAATATAATGATAATATAGGGAACAGGTCCGCTCATTATCATACTCAAACTAATACTACACGAAGGCCCATCAGCCATGGGAAATCAACTCCTATACAATAGATTAATTCTAACATAAAGCAACTCTTAAAGCAACAATTGATCAACAAGGATGCACAAAATGTAATAAAAAAATATGACATATTAAAGATAAAAGCGAAAAAGTTTATATTAGGATTAAATAATGAATTTAATTAGATATATAAAAAATGTGGGCAACATTATTGTTCCCACTTCGACATATAGTCGGTGTCAAATTCAATGACATAACAGTTTTATTCATAATAACTATAAAAATCAATAAGACAATGCAAAATTGTATGAACAATTCTAAGTGTCATTAGTAAAATTTTTGAAAATTATAAACATTATTCTTTAATAATGTGAAGATAAGTTGGGAACATTTGTGAAAAGTATTCATTAATGTTCTTTTCTTTTGTAACTTTGTCAATAATTAGATTGCAAGCAAAATGTACAATTTGTTCAGTGTCGGTTCTAACAGAATTAACGTTTCTAAAAATAGGATAAAATTCGTGAATATCATCATATCCAATAATTTTAATTTTCTTTTTAATCCTTTTTTGTTTTAAGTAACTAATTAGTTCAATAGCTAATGAATCTGAAAAACAAAAAACAAAATCTATGTTTTCAGATATGATTTTTTTATAGGCAATTTGAATAAAATCTTTTTGATATTGGTATGGAATAAAACCAAAAGGCTTATTAGATGCATTAATAATTTCGGAAAATCCTAAAAATCTACGAAAACTAGTTTCAGAAATACTATTTGTTAAATATAATGCTTTAGTAAAATTACCTTTAACAAAAAACTCACCAACTTGTTTGCCGCCACTGATATCATCCGTATAGACACAATCGATATATTCAACATTAGAATTAATTCCAACCAAGCAAAAAGGGATTTCTCTTTTTTTGAAAAACAGAGCTACCTCAGTTGTAGGCTCAACAAAAGAAATTACACCGCAATAGCGGTTAATCATAATGTTTTCAATATCATTCATTGTCATAAGATTAGTATCAGAATAGATTAAATTGCATTTATATCCTTTCTCTTTTATGTAATGAAAAACCTTTTCGCAGTAAATAGCAAAATAAGGATTGTAAAAATCGTTATAAACAAGAGCGATAATTTTTGAATTATCGTTTTTTAGATTACGCGCCACACTATCAGGAACATAGCCCAACTCAGCAGCAATTTTTCGAACCTTTTCTTTAGTTGGTTCGGAAATATCTTGTGAATCTCTTAATGCTCTTGAAACGGCGTTAATAGATATTCCTGCACGAATGGCAATATCTTTTAATGTAATGTTTCTTTTTTGCTGCATTTTTTCACCAACTTTACTTAGTATTCAAAGGATAATTTGCTAATAAAATATTATAGTCATTTTATTCATAATAACATAGTTGGTAAAAACTGTCAATTTTCGTAAAAATATTGAAAAACGAACTAAATTGTCTTACTTTAACGATGAAGTAATTTTTAAAATTGTATTTACTTTAACGTTAAAGTATGTTAGTATCTAACTGAAGAAAGCGGTTTCTTTATGCCGCAGGGAGGAACAATTCAATGAAAATAAAGAAAAAATTTTTATTATTTCCTTTATTACTATGTACATGCACTGCTTTAGCGGCTTGTAATCATCAAGAAACAAGCACAAGTACGTCTACAACTACAAGTACATCCAGTAATATTCAAATTAAAGTTACTTCAACAATAAAAGAAGTATCTGTGGGAAATACTATTACTCTAAGAGTGCTCGTTTCGGGTACTGCTAAACGTGATGTTGTTTGGAGTAGTGCAAATGAAAAAGTTGCTACTGTTGACGGAGGAAAAGTTACTGGTATCAGTGAAGGAAAAGTAGAAATTAAAATTGCTTTAGCATCTGATTCTACTATTTTCACTTCAGTAGAAATAACAGTTATTTCTGCTAATAAGCCAACAAGTGTAAAAATTAACGGTGAAGGCAATGGCGTAGGTTGGGTTGGCGAAGATGCTATGATAAGTGTTACCATTGCACCAGAAAATGCTGATCCACGTTTAACTTACCAAACTTCTGATACAAGTGTTGCAACAGTTGATGAAAATGGAAAGATTTCTTTCTTGAAAGCTGGAGTAGTTGATGTTACTGTTACTTCTATATCGGATTCATCTGTTTTTGATAAAAAAACATTTGAAGTAAAGAAAGGCATGTTCTTTACTAACAAAGGCGGATACGCTGATAATATGGAATATAGTCATCAAGCAGATAAAGAAGCTTATATTGAAACAAAAAACACTTTAATAGAAGGCGATAATGTTGCTGCTATGGCATGGTTTAATGCAAGTCCTGCTACTAAGTATTATGCTGAAGTTAATTTTAATATTTTGGCTTCAACTAGTGATGGATGGACAAGAGTGGGAATAGGAAGTGGATCAAATGATAATGATACAAGAGGCTTCTATTTTTCACCAAAAGAAGGACAAAAAACAGTAATGATGGATTTTCCAAACACTTGGGGAGCGGCAGCATCTCGTTCAATGATTTGGCAAGTTAATGGTATTAGAGATTTTGATCCAACTAATCTTACAATGGGTGTTTTAAGAAATGGAAATGATTATTATTACACTATTAATGGATCACTTTATTGGTTTGAATCAAATAATCGTTTTAATAATATGGGAACATTACCAGTGGTTTTATCAAAAGATACATCATTTATTGCTAGTGATGCCAAATATATAACCGATGAAACGACTTTAAATTCTATGATTAATTCTGATGAATTCAATAAAAAATTCTTTAATAGTGGATCTTCAGCAGGACAAGTAACAGTCATAAGTAATTCTGAGTTCAAATTTAACAATATTTATAGCAATGAAGATAACTATCGTTTCCGTGACCAATGTGTAAAATCATATGGAGATAAAGGAATGAT
The DNA here is from genome assembly GCA_934133115.1 of uncultured Bacilli bacterium. The sequence goes on along the minus strand of CAKPAV010000002.1, from coordinate 16,003 downwards.
AGGAGGTAACTTTACAATTGAATTTGATGTTGAAGGATATGAAAACTTTGTAAATGATATTAATTCAATGTTAGGTGTCGCTTTAAGAAGATATGATTCAGATGAACCAGTTATATGTGATTCTATCATGTTAGATGACCAATCATTCCATTTTAGAACATGGAACTATGATTCACAATTCTCATATGGAACAATAGCTAATGCTAGTTATGATTCATCTAAATTTGAGTCTTTAACAAAAGATTTAAAAAACATTCATGTAAAAATAGAAAGAACAGTAGGAAGTATTTCTTCAACATTTAAGGTTTATTTAAATGGTACAGAATATAAGTTCTATGATGCATCAAATAATGAAAAAGCATTAAAAGTGAATTATACAGGAAAATATTTAATTATGGTTGGTGCTAATCATGCAAAAGGCACAGTTAAAAATTTTGATTTTAAAGAAATAGAAAGTAAATAAGGAGAAAAATAATGAAAAAAATTGCTTTATTCGGGACGATTTTAGGGACGATTTTAGGTGCGGCTAGTGTTTTAACTTCGTGTGATTCTAAGCCATCAACTGGTTCAACGTCTAATTCAGTTTCTACATCAGTAGGAACATCAACATCAATATCAACGTCAATATCTAAAGTAACAAATGTTAAAATTACTAATGATATAACAAAATACTTTGTTGGAGATTCAGTACAAATCAATACAAAAGTAACAACTTCAGGAGATAATGCTGATACATCATTAGTGTATAAAACAAGTGATAGTAAAGTAGCAACAGTATCTACTTCTGGGCTTGTTAACTTCCTAAGTGTTGGTTCGGTAGAAATTAGTGTTAGTAGCGCCACAGATAATAAAATAAGTGATAAGATTGCTTTTGAAGTTAGTAAAAAAGTACCAACAGAAATTAAAATAAATAAAGATTTTACTTCGGGACGTGTTGGTGATGAAATTGAATTTAATTATGTAGTGACTCCAGTAGAATGCAGAAAGGATGTTAAAGTTGAAATTAGCAATCCTCAAGTATTAGAAATAAAAGATAATAAAATAAAACTTCTTAAAGAAGGATCTTCTACAATAAGTGTTATTTCAAAAATAGATGCAAATGTCAAAGATGAATTAACAATCGAAGTGTTAAAAGCCGCTCCACAATCTATTACAATAAATAACACAAAAACATCTTATTATGTAGGCGATTCATTTGAATTAGATTATACAATTATACCTAGTGATGCAGAAGAAAATGTGAAGATTACTAGTGATCATAATGATATTGTTTCAATTGAAGGTAAAAAAGTTAATGTATTAAAAGATGGCACAGTAACTATTAAAATAACTTCTTTAGCAAAAGAGGATGTATTTGATACATTAACTATTAACGCCATTAATCCAGATTTCCTAATTAATAAAGATGGATATACAAAAAATGTTGACTATACACATATGAACGATAAAGAAGAAGCGTATCTACAAACTGCCGCTGTTTCTGACACTGATAATCCACATGCATTTGCTATGTTTAATGAAAGTGGTACAAAGTATTATGCCGAAGCAACAGTTTCAATGATTGGAAGTTCAAATGATGGATGGGCGAGATTTGGCATTGGTTCTGCAACAGATGATTCAGATGGAAACGCTAGAGCATTTTTCTTCTCACCAAAAGAAGGACAAAAAATTGTAATGATGGATGTTCCAAATGGATGGGGTGCTATTACAGCGCAATCAATGATTTGGCAAGCAAATGGTATTAATACTATGGATCCAACTAATTTAAAACTTGGAATTTTAAGAGATGGAGATAATTTTTATTACTTATTAAATGATAAGTTATATTGGTTTGAAACTAACACTAAATTCCATGATGTAAATACCTATCCTACAATTATTGCAAAAGACACTCAAATTAATATTACTGATTGGTCAGTTACTTTGGATAATGCACAAATTGCGGCTAAACTAGATTTACCAACAATGAAACAAGTATTCTTTAATGCTGACACTAATGGAAGAGTGAATTTTGAAAGTGATTCTAAGTTCTCGATTAGCGGTGGAGATACTTTCCAAAATGCCGCAGTGAAGCCAATTGGTGATAAAGCATTATTAAAAGGCAACTTTGCTATTGAATTTGATTTAAGTAATGTTGGATCGGATAATGCAAATGATAATAACAATCGTATTGGTGTTGCTTTACGTCAAGTTGGAATTGAAAGTCCTTATATTTCTGACTCATTTGCTATGACAAATAATGGTGCGGAAGCATTTGATTATCGTATCTTTAAATGGAATGGTGGAGGCCATACTTATTGGGAAACACAAAATGAAGCAACACGCGCTAGCGGTGCAACTGTTGAAGGACACTACAAAATTGTAAGAACAATTAATGGTAATAGTGCTTCATTAGTTTTATATTTTAATAATGCAGAAGTATTAAATGTTACTACATCATACATTGGTGATTATCATCCTATCTTTGGAGCAAATTATGCTTCAGGAACATTTAATAATGTTACATTTTACGGAATAGAATAAGGTGAAAGGTATGTTGAATTTCAAAAGATTATCTTTATTAAGCTTACTCACATTCACGACTTTTTCTATCAGTTCATGTGGTAGAATAAGTTCGGAAAGTATAAGTAAAAGTATAGAAAATCCACCAGATATCCAATATACAAATACTATTTATAAAAATTCAATTAAATTTGATATAGGGAAAGGCGAAAAGGGCTTTGGCCCTTGCGCCGATCCCTTTTGCCTTAAAGCCGATGATGGATATTATTATTTATACTCTACTAATGAAACAATTTTTCGAGGCGATGATTATGGATTTCGCTTTGATTATGGCCCTATATGGAGAAGTTTAGATCTAGTAAATTGGAGTTATGTTGGAAGTGTATTTGATGGACATAATGATGCTTTAAAATGGGGACAACAATATTCTGGGGTTGTACCAGGAGTATGGGCACCTAATGTTGTAAAAATTGGTAATCAATATAATTATTACTATACATTAAGTGCAGGGTCTTCTTATAATCCAGGAATAGGAGTTGCAACATCGCCAACACCATATGGTCCATGGACACATTATGGAAAAGTATTTAATAGTGATGAAATCGGTGTTTATAATTCATCTGATCAAGATGTGTTTGTGGATGAAGATGGTAGTGTTTGGATGATTTGGGGAAGTGGAGACGGAATCTATGTGGCAGAAATGTCTCCTGATGGAATTGATTTATATGGTGGAATTAATTATGCCAAAGAACACATGTATAAAATTGCTGGATGGGGCTGGGTTCAAGGCTCAATTGATAATTTTGAAGCCGCACATATTGTAAAAAAAGATGGTTATTATTATCTCTTCTTATCTCTTGGAGGTTGGGATGGTGGAGTTAATGCTGGGTATCATGTTGTGGTGGCAAAAAGTAAATCGCTATTAGGTGGTTTTAAAGATTCCTTAGGCAACGATATGATGTCTCCTGGTGATGGAGATATCGTTGTTGATAATAATCGTGACTTTGCTACTGGAGTAGGTCATTGTTCGGTGGTATTAGATGATATTGGAGATTATTGGATTGTTTATCATGGCTACGATCAAACTAGTTCAAATACTAATGCCCGAACTTTATTTATTGATAAACTTTTATGGAATGAAAAAACATTGATGCCTTATGTAAAAGATAAAATTGCATCTTCCACTGAACAGTTGGGACCAACAATAATTCTTAAAAATAAAAAGAAGGAGGAATTATATTGATGAAAAAATTATTTCATGTTTTTACTTTTATATGTATGCTTCTATTATTTACGGCATGTGGAAAATCCGATTCCTCTAGTTCGTTAAGTTCAGTAGATATTTATGAAGATGCAGGTGATAATAACAATATGATTTCCAATCCAGGTGTCTTCTTAAAATCAAATGGCGAAAGTGAGTTTGTTGGAGTAGCAGACCCATTTTGTTTAAGAGGAGATGATGGATACTATTATTTATATTCTACACAACTTGATTGTACGCGTGGCGAAAAAGGGTATGGATTTGATCCAGGACCAATTTTTAAAAGTCGTAATATGCAAAGTTGGGAATATTGTGGTTCAGTGTTCTTAGATACACCTAATTATCAACAATATATCGGTTGGAATAATGGTGAAGGTGGTGTATGGGCACCATCGGTTGTGAAATTAAATAATCAGTATGTATTTTATTACACCCTGGGTGCTGGCGGTTATTATTCTGGCTATACCGGAATAGGTGTAGCAAGCTCACCTACTCCATATGGCCCATGGACACATTATGGAAAACTATTTGATTCGCAAGAGATTGGCGTTAAAAACTCTATCGATTGTTATGTCTTTAGCGAAGAAGAGCATGTATGGTGTGTTTGGGGGAGTGGTGATGGCATTTGGATTATGGAATTAAGTGAAGATGGTTTAACTTTAAAAGGCGGACTAGAAAACCAAAGCCAAAATAAAGTCCAAATTGCTGGATTTAATTTATTTTATAACGATAATTATGAAGCTTCCTTTATTCAAAAGAAAAATGGCTATTACTATTTATATTTATCTACTGGTGCGTGTTGTGCTGGTGTGAAATCTGATTATCATGTTGTTGTTGGAAGGTCTAAAACAATATATGGTCCTTATCTAGGTGAAAATGGAAGAGCAATCGATGCACCTAATCGTGGTTCAACAGTTATTAAAGCTCATCTAAAAAAAGGCATGGGACCTGGTCATTGCGCAATTGTACAAGATGATAAAGGCTTAGATTGGATTGTTTATCATGCTTATAATCCTAATGCTTCAAATTCAGTAGAACAAAATACTAGAACTTTATATGTCGATAGAATTTACTGGAATGAAAAAGGATTCCCTATTTGTAAGGATACTTATCCTAATTTTGGAGAAATTCCAGGTCCGTATATATATCAAAAGGAGGAATAATATAATGAAAAAAGGTTTTATGAAATGGATGTTATTTTCGATAGCTTCCTTATTATTAAGTTCCTGTAATGGAAATACTAGCAATAACTCAACAATTAAAGAGTGGAAAGATGATTCAATTGATGATGTTGTTTATGATGAAAATGGCAATGTAGTTTTTGATAATATCGAATTAAATATGTGGAGTGTTTGTACTAATCCAGATAGCGTATATCAAGATCAAATAATTAATAAGTTTAATGAAATATATAAAGGACAAATTAAGGTTAACCCTTATCATGAATCGCGATATTCTATTTATGGAGCTTTAGCGCAAGCAGTAACACAAGATCCAGAAAATGCACCAGATATTTTTTATGGATATGGTGAAAAGATTGCGGCACTAGAAAACAATGATATCTTAGTACCAATTGATACATATTTAGAAAAAGCTAATATTGGTTTTGATGCTTCTTATTTTGAACCAAATTTAATTTCTGCATGTTTTGTAAATGATAAATTATATGGACTTCCAATTTCTGTTGATTCAACAATGATTTTCGTTAGAAAAGATATTTTAGAAAAAAATGAAATTGCTATTCCTACAAATTATGTTGAGCTTATGAATGTTTGTGATACATTAGTGGAAAAAGCTGATAAAGGAGAATTATGGGTACGAGGTAACAATTCTTCTAATGTTTCTACTGATGATGTTTATAAGTGGAGAAAATATGTTCCAGATTTAGAAGGACAATATTATCCTTTCCCTATTTCTTCTGGTGATATGTGGGTGAATGCTTATTTATCCCAAACAGTAGCATTGCAAAATGGCGGTGAGTTAGTTAATGAAGAAGGTAAACCTGCCTATAATACGGAAGAAGTAGCAAAAGGTTTACAAATATTAAGAGATTGGTTTTGGCCAACAGACACAAGTGTAAATCGTCATGCATTAAGTAAACCAGATTTAAATTATGATGCTGGTATTTCAGAATTCTATTCAGGAATGTCTGCTTTCTATTTAGATGGTGCTTGGAGCGGATATAAAGATACAGCGTTAATGGATAGCATGTATGCCGCTGACGGCGGTAGTCTTAAAAACATGGGCATCATGAATTTTGGTAATCTTTTTGCTTTAGATAATAGCAAATCTTATGCAAATTCTATTTTTGGTGATTCCCATACTGCAACAATTGTAAAAACTTGTAAGAGTAGAACTGAAAGAATTGCAGCAGCTATATTTATTAATTATCTAGCAGAAAATTGTGGAGATGTATGGACACAAGCTGGACACCTTCCTGCTTCTTTGATTGTGCAATCTTCTGATGACTTATACTTAAATAATCAATATTATAAAAAATATGTTCAATATTATGGAAGTACAACGCAATATAAAATTTTACCATCCACTATTTATTATGATGAAATATATGAATCTTACCAAGTGGCTATTAAGCAAGTAATGGCTTCAACTTATAGAAGTAAAACTATCACAAGTATTTTAGAAAATAATTATCAAGATTGCATGCTTCGAATTTCAGATCGAGAGGACTTGTAATTATGTTTTCATCAAAGAAAACAACCATTGAAGAATATACAAAACGAGTATCCAAAACGACAAGTTTTTTAAAAAAATATGGACTTGCTATTTTGTTTATGGCTCCATACTTAATTTCATTCGTTGTCTTTTTTATGTACCCCTTTATTAAGGGGTGCATTATGTCGTTATATCGGTATAATATTGCTAATCCAAGTGACATTGCTTGGCGTGGATTTTTAAATTATTATAAAATACTTTTTGATTCTAATACATCTTATTATAAAGATTTCTGGAACGGAATGAAAAATACAATTATTGCCGCAGCAATAATTGTACCTCTTTGTATTTTAATTCCGCTTGGATTAGCGTTATTAATTAATGGAAAACCACCAGGATATAAGATTTATCGCGCCATAATATATTTGCCAGGAATTTTTCCGATAACGGCTACTGGTGTTATTTTTCTAAATATGTTTAATAATGAATATGGTTTTATAAATAACTTACTAAAAATAAATGTTAACTGGTTACAAAATCCTACAACTGTATGGATAATTATCATTTTGTTTTGTGTATGGGGAGGATTAGGAACAAACTTTGTTATATTTACAGCGGCTTTGCAAAATGTTGACAAATCATTATATGAAGCAAGTGCTATTGATGGTTGCTCTAAATTTAGGCAAAAATTTGATGTTACATTCCCACAAATTAAGAATCAAATGATTATATGTTTATTTACTACTGTTTGTGGATATATGAATTTATATGGGCAATGCTACATTTTGGGTTCATATGTACAACCGCAAAATTCTGTTTACACGGTAATTTATGTTATACAAAATCAACTTAAAGGAACAAACTTTGCGGTATATGGAATGACATCGGCAATGGCAATTTGTTTAGGAATTTTCATAGCAATAATTTCAATTATACAAATGGTAATTACTAAAGAAAGAAAGGGAGGAAATAAGTATGCAAAACAATTTAAAGCGTTCAAAGAATCTGGGAAAATATCTTAGTTCTTTAGTTTTGTTCATTGTTTGTTTCATCTTACTTTTCCCTTTAATTTGGGGGATAATCTCTTCTTTTAGAGACGCTAATGACCTACGTTTTTATCCTGGAAGCTTTTTTCCAACTAATTTTAAAGCATGGACAATTCAAAATTATATTTCTATTTTCTCAAGTGAAGAATATCCTGTTTTTAATTGGATAATTAATAGTTTTATTGTGGCATTAGCTACAACTTTCTTATATCTAGCTATCGCTGCTTTAGCGGCATATGCATTTGTATTTATGGATCTTAAATACGCTAATGTATTATTTGGTTTTTTAATTGCTACTATGACGGTTCCAGGAATTGTAAATACAGTTCCACAATTTACTAATATTATTCAAATGGGACTAAATAAAAAATTGCTAGGACTTATATTACCTGGATTATGTGGAGTTTATGGTCTTTATTTAATACGACAGTTTTTCTTAGGAATTCCTAAAGACTTAATTGAAAATGCTCGGATGGATGGGGCAAGCAATTTCCGTATTTTTCGTACTATTGTTCTTCCTTTAGGAAAATCAGCGCTTTTAGTGCAAGGATTATTTAGCTTTTTAGGAGCATGGAATGATTTGCAATGGGCAGAATTAGTAATTGGTAAAGCAGATAAAAAAATGTGGACTCTAGCAGTTGGACTTTCTAAAGTTATCGAAGGAAATCAGTCTTACACCAAAGTTGGTATTCAACTAGCTTGTTCAGTAATTTCAATGATTCCAATTTTTATTCTTTATTGCATTATTCAAGATCGCTTGGTTGAAGGTGTATCAATGACAGGTATTAAAAGGTAGTGAGGAAAAAGTATGAAAAATGAAAAAAAGATTACGATAAAAGAAGCAAGAAAACAATATAAAGATAATCACAAAATGCTTCGAAATGAAAGTATTAAAAGTTTTGTATCGTTGCAAGGAATTAATAAGGTTTATCCAAATAAAGTTCAAGCAGTGTTTAATTTTAATCTTGAAATTAATCCTCATGACTTTATAGTTTTAGTTGGACCATCTGGATGTGGAAAATCCACAACTTTAAGAATGATCGCCGGTTTAGAAGAAATTTCTAGTGGATATCTTTATATTGATAAACAACTTGCTAATTATTTACCAAGTAAAGATCGTGGGATTGCAATGGTTTTCCAATCATATGCCCTATATCCGCATATGACGGTTTATGAAAACATGAGTTATGGATTAAGAGTAAAAAAAGAAAAATTACCTAAATTAGATAAGAAAACCAAACAACCGATTCTTGCAATTAATTATGAAAAAATTGAAGAGTTGAAAAACAAACTTGCTTTAATAGATGGAGCAAATTTAAAAGAAAAAGAAAAATTACAAAAAGAAATTACCAAATTAGAAAATAATCCAGAACCGGTATATATCTTACGTAAGTATTTAGAAAGTGAAATTAAAGAAAAAGTATTTAATGCCGCAAATTTCTTGGATTTAGGTGCTTATTTAGATCGTAAACCTAAGGAACTATCTGGTGGGCAAATGCAACGTGTTGCTTTAGGAAGAGCATTAGTAAGAAATTCTAAACTCTTTTTAATGGATGAACCATTAAGTAATTTGGATGCTAAATTAAGAGTATCAATGCGAAGTGAAATTGTACGAATTCACAAGAATGTAGGTGCAACCACAATTTATGTTACTCATGATCAAACAGAAGCTATGACTATGGCAACGAAAATTGTTGTCATGAATAAAGGATGGATTCAACAAATTGGTTCTCCTAGAGAAATCTATATGAATCCTGAAAATTTATTTGTTGCAACATTTATTGGCGCGCCAGCTATGAATATTTTAAGCGGTGTTTATAATAAAGGAATAATTACTTTAAATGATGGTACAAAACTTGAATATTCAAAAAGAATTGAAGACCAACACCAAGAGTTTTATCAACAAAAAATAAAACATTGGAAGAGTTTATTAGCAAGAATTCATCATCCTATAAGTAAAAAAGTTCAAGAACAAGCAGAAGATATTCTTTTAAGAATAAAAAATAAAGAACTTAATGAATTACAAAGCATTAAAAAAGAATTACTTTCATTAAACAATAATTTGTTGTTAGAAGATATTTCTTTAAAAATTCAAGATGAACTTGATGTATTAAATAATATAACAAATAAAGGTAATTTTGCTAAAATCAAAATGATAAAGGTGCTTAAAAGAATTATTGAAATATTAAGTGATAAAGAAGATAGCGTAATTGATTTAGAACTACAAAAGATTAAATCTTTTAAAGAATTCACTCAAAATAAAGATAATTTGGTTAAAGTAACAGACAAAACGCCTACGACTATGGAAGAAAAAAGAGCGAAAATTCAAGAAATTATTTGCGCTTATGAAAAATATTTAAAGGAACCGCATCATGTAAAAGTGGGAATTCGCCCTGAAGATTTAGCGCTTGTACGAGAAAATGAATCTTCTTGTATTCAAACAAACACAACAATTGTTGAACTCATTGGAAGTGATTATTATGTACATTCAGATATGGATAATTCCGATTTAATTGCTAAAGTACCTAATAATTATATGATTCGTTCAGGAGCAAAAATATTATTAAAAGTTAATATGGAGAAACTTCATTTATTTGATGATATTAGTGGTCAAAAAATTACAAGAATTGAGGAAGTGAATTATGTTGATTTATTATAATGAGAAAGAAAAATACTTTCATTTATCTAACAAGAGAATTTCTTACTATTTAGGAGTAAATGACTTTAATTATTTACAACACTTTTACTTTGGTGCATACATAGAAAATTTAGATTTAAAAAATATTACTTCAAGAGGGGAATGGGGTTGGCAATATTTAGATAAAAAAACCAACTTAGAAAAAATGGTTCCTTGGACAAATTTCAATTATTATGAAGATTTTTCAATGATGGAACTTCCTGTTCATGGGGGATTTGATAAAAGAGGCGCGCAAATTGTTATCAATAAACCTAATATAAATACAAATTATACAAAATTTATTTATCAGTCGCACCAAATTATTAATGGTAAACATGGTATTGCAACACTTCCTTCTTCGTTTGGAAAAGAAGGAGAATGCATGACATTAGAAATTGTTTTAAAAGATGAATTAAGTGAAGCTTATGTTCATGTATTTTATACAATTTTTGAAAATTTAGATGTCATTACTAGAAGTGCCTATATTGAAAACAAAGGGAAAAATTCAGTTAATGTTATAAGAGCTTACTCTATGACACTTGATTTGCCCGATGATAATTATACATTAACGCATTTTTATGGCGATTGGTGCAAAGAAAAGAATATTTGTCGAAGAAAAATACATGATGGGAAAGAACGAATTCAATCAAACTATGGATTCACTTCACATAACGAGAATCCGGTGTTTTTCTTAGAAAGACCTGATACAAATGAAAATACGGGAGAAGCATTTGCAATTTCTTTAATGTATTCTAGTAATTTTGTTTTTGAAATTGATGTTAATAAATGGAATTCTACTCGTATTTTATTAGGGATAAATGATGAAGATTTTTCTTATTGTTTAGATGAAAATGAAAAATTATTTTTGCCAGAAGTTATTATCTCTTATTCTTCTAATGGACGCGGAAAATTATCTAGAACTTTACATGATTTTGTACGTAATCATATTAATCGTTCGCCTTATACATTTATTGAAAGAGGTATATTATTTAATTCATGGGAAGGAACGACATTTGATTTTGACACCAAAAAAGTTTGCGACTTCATTGAACATTCTAAAATATTAAATACTGAAGTGTTTGTATTAGATGATGGTTGGTTTGGGGAAAGAAATGATGACACAACATCTTTAGGTGATTGGTGGGTCAATACTAAAAAAATTGATTTAAATAAAATTATTGAAACTTGCCATCGCAATAATATTAAATTTGGAATTTGGTTAGAACCAGAAATGATTTCGTTTAACTCAAAACTTTATCAAGAACATCCGGAATATGCTTTAGGATTACCGGGAATAAATATTTCTTTAGGAAGACATCAACTTGTACTTGATATGACAAATAAAGAAGCAATAGAAAATGTTTTTGCACAAATTTGTAATTTGCTTGATAACTATAAAATTGATTACGTGAAAATTGATTTTAATCGTTGCTTAAGCGAAGTTTATTCACCAACTTTAAATGTAAAACATCAAGGAGAAGTATACCATCGTTTTATGGAAGGGTCATACCATCTTTATGAAATGCTGGTGAATCGTTATCCAAATATTTTATTTGAACATTGTGCTTCCGGTGGTGGACGTTTTGACATGGGAATGCTTTATTATTGCCCTCAAATTCAAGCAAGTGATTCTAATGATGCGGTAGAAAGAGTATTTATTAATTATGCTTCTACATATGCTTATCCATTATCTTGTATTGGTTCACATGCTTTTACAGGAGCATTATTACCATATTCTGCTAAATGCGCAATTGCACTTTTTGGAACATATGGTTATGAAATGAACCCGCTTAATTTAACTAAAGAAGATATCAAACAAATTAATGAAGCTGCAACAATTTACAAAAAATATCATTTAGATTGTATTCAAAATGGTGATTTATATCGTATGGAATCTCCTTATGAAAGTAATCATATGTCGATGATATGTGTGGCAAAAAACAAAGAAAAAGCTATTGCTATTTTCTTTAATAAAAGACGAGAAAGTAATTTGTCTAGATTTTTAAAATTTGATGGTCTAGATGATGATTCTTTATATCAAAATTCATGGGATAAGAAAATATATTCCGGCAAACAAATTCGTTTAATTGGTATCAATCTCATTAAATGGTTAGAAGAGTTTGAAACTATTATTATAACATTTGATAAGGTTAATGACTGAGTAGAGGGTGAATTTATGATAAAAAAAGAAAATCTTTATATTCGGGATCCGTATATTTATTTTGAAGATGGAATTTATTATTTATATTCATCTTATCAAAAAAAAGAAGATTTATATCCATCATTTGTTGTGTATAAATCAAAAAATTTAGAAGAATTTTCAGAACCAATTACTATATTTAAAGGAAATTCTCATTTTTGGGGTAATAAAGATTTTTGGGCACCAGAAATGCACAAATATAAAAATAAGTATTATTTGTTTGCTTCTTGCAAATCGGATAATTGCTGCCGCGGAACACAAATTTTTATTTCTGATAATCCTGATGGTAATTTTGTTTGTTTATCTAATCACGCAATCACGCCACAAAATTGGGAATGTTTAGATGGCACGCTTTGGATAGAGGATGGAATTCCTTATTTAATTTTTTGCCATGAATGGTTACAAATCGGCAATGGTACAATTTGTCTAATGCAATTATCTGATGATTTAACACATTCAGTAGGTGAACCAAAAGTGTTGTTTTCCGCAAAAGATGCTAAATGGCCAATAGCTTTTCAGGGTAAAAATAATTATGTGACAGATGGGCCATTTATTATCAAACAAAAAGATTGTTTAGAAATGATTTGGTCGAGTTATTCAAAAACTGGTTACGCTATCGGGGTGTGTCGAAGTAAGTCTATTAAAGGGCCATGGATTCAAGAAGACCAACCGATTTATAGTGATGATGGTGGACATGCAATGGTGTTTGAAAAAGATGGTCAAAAGATTATTACATTTCATGCACCAAATACTTTTGATGGGAATGAGCGATTAGTACTTTATCCTTATCATTCCAAAATGGAAAATAGCCAAAATTAAAGGAGAAAAACAATGAAAATAACAAGAAAAAATACATTATTTCCATTAAGCTTAATAATGTTTATGATATGTGGATGTTCTAATACCTCAGCCTCAAAATCAAATGAAAATCCAACAACGAGCATTGAACCAGTCATGAAAGAGGCTAATGTAATTATTTTGTGTGGTCAATCTAATGCTGAAGGAAATACTTGGAATCGTATGCTTATGGAAAAAAACCAAGCTTTATTTGATAAGTATTTTGAAGCACATAGTTCAAAAACTAAGATTAAATTTCGTTGTAATGCTATGGATAATGCTCATCTTAATGAATCAAAAACTTTTTCATCAATTCGTTTGGGAATGGGATATGATTTTGAAAGATTTGGGCCAGAAGTTGGTATGAATGAAATTTTTGAAACTAAAAATTTTGAACGAGATTTATTTATTATTAAATATGCTAGTGGTGGGACCACTCTTCAACGCGATTGGTTATCACCTAGTAGTGCAACAGAAACTATGCCTGTAGGTGTACTTTATAGTGGTATGGTAGAGTATATACATCAATGTCTAAAAGAATTAGAAGATCAAAACTATTATCCATTTATTAAAGGAATTTGTTGGATGCAAGGAGAATCGGATGGTGGTTACTATGCAAATCAATATAAAAATAATGAATTGAATTTTATAAATGATTTAAGAAAAGAATTTAATTATTATATGGAAGAAGGAGATAATAAAATTAAATTTATTTCAGGGGGCATTTCTCCTTATTGGGCTAATTATTCGATAATTAATAATGGAAAGAAAGAAAATGCTCTTTTGGATGCGCAAAATAATTACTATATCGATACAATTCAAAATAATCTCTCATATGATAAAGAACCCACTAATAGTATTGATTATTGTCATTATGATTCATTAGCAATGGTAGAATTAGGAAAATTATTTGCTAATGCTATGTTATCTTTTGATGTGTTGCATTAAAAAGAAAGATAAAATTAAATATTAAATAATGCGAACTTTTACTATAATTAGTAGAGTTCGTTTTATTTTTTAATATCAAAATAAATAAGAATAGTTGTTTTTAATTAATTTATAAAAGAAACATAAAACATGCACAAAAAAATAGGCAAATGCATAGTTTAATTATGGGTGATAATTATGCAGATTTATGTTACTAAACCAGGTGACACGCTAACAAGTATTGCAAGAAAATTTAATGTCGATTTAGATGAATTGATTGAAATTAATGATATTAAAAATGTTAATAGTTTAGTTGTTGGTCAAGCATTAATTATTGAAACAGATTTTAATAGTGTTTATATTGTAAAACCAGGTGATACATTATCAAAAATAGCTAGAGAGAATAATATGCCTTTATTAGAAATATTAGATCTTAACCCAACATTACAACCACCTTATCGTCTTTATGTTGGTCAAAGAATAAATGTTGAACCTAATGAAGAAGCAAGAAAAAACATTACTTTAAATGGTTTTGCTTATTCTACTAGTAGCAGTGAAGAAGTTGCAAATGCATTAACGGATTTAACATATTTATCAATATTTGCTTATCGTTATGATGAAAATGGTCATTTGATTGATTTAAATGATAAACGTTTAGTCGAATTATCAAAATACTATGAGACAATGCCACTTTTGACAATTACTAATCAAAATGAAAAAGGTTCATTTTCTTCCGATTATGCTGATAAACTTTTTAAAGATGAAGATATGCAAAAAAATCTTATTGAAGATTTAACAGTTAAAGTTCGTGATACAAGATATTCTGGAGTTATTGTTGATTTTGAGTATATTTATCCTAGAAACATGGCTGGTTTTATTGATTTTATTTCTAAATTACGTGAATCAATAAAACAAGCAGGAGATTTTTCGCTTCTTGTTGCTTTAGCACCTAAATATTCTTCAATTCAAAAAGGAATTTTATATGAAGCACATGATTATCAAAAAATTGGTAAACTTGCTGATTATGTTATTTTAATGGCTTATGAATGGGGATATACCTATGGACCACCAATGGCGGTTGCGCCACTTCCTGAAGTAAAAAAGGTTGTGGAGTATGCCACACGCGTAATTGATAAAAGTAAGATTTTATTAGGATATCCAAACTATGGTTATGATTTTACTCTTCCTTATGAACAAGGAAAATCAAAAGCTAAATCCGTAGATAATCGTTCAATGCCAGAACTAGCTAAAAAATATCATGCAATAATCCAATATGATGAATATCAACAAAGTCCATACTTTACCTATACGAGCGATGGTGTAAAACATATTGTCTATTTTACTGATGCAAGAAGTATTCAAGCAGAAGCAAAACTAGTTGAACAATATGATTTAGGTGGCATAAGTGTTTGGAGTTTAAATAAATATTACGCACCAATATTTGAGATTATTACAAATTTATATATAGTTAAAAAGAAATAGTTGAATCCTTTTTTGGACTCAACTATTCTTTTAGTTCATGGCAGTGTCTACATCTAGGCTCATAGCATTCGCTAGCGCCGACAATAATAATAGGATCATCTTTTTTGGCTGGTTCACCATTAACAATTCTTTGCGTTTTTGTTGCAGGTGCACCACACTTAACGCAAATTGCGGTTAATTTAGTAATATATTCAGCTTTTGCAAGTAAATTAGCAACATTTTTAAAAGGATCTCCTTTAAAGTCAGTGTCTAATCCGCCTACAATAACACGGATCCCTTTATTAGCTAAATCATCACATACATCAACAATGCCATCGTCAAGAAATTGCACTTCATCAATCACAATAGCGTCTACGTGTTTAGCTTTTGCTAAATGTTTATATACATCACTAGAA
>CAKPAV010000001.1 GCA_934133115.1 uncultured Bacilli bacterium | reverse complement strand
GCGCAAAATCGATGTCATTGCGGCATTAGAAAGATTTAGTTTTTTAGCAAGATCAGTTGCTGATTCATCATTTTCTCTTAATGCGCGAATTACTAAATCATTATTGACAGCACGTGCGAAACTTTGGTCACGCCCAAGTATTTTACTAGCAGACATTTTCTCACTTCCTTGAGTCACAATATTATTATTATTTTAAATACAAAATAATACAATTACAAGAAAAAAATTTTGATAAAAATGATAAAAAAGACCTATATTTACAAATTTTTTTCAGAAAATTAAGAAATATTTAGTATTGTTTAAAAAATGAATATTTTATTAAAAAGCACTGATATAATCGATAGTTTAAATTTTTAATAAATATTTAAAAAAATTAATTATTAAGAAAATAAAAAAAAGCACTTGTAAAAATAATAAATTTTTAAAACAAATGCTTTTATTTGAATGTTTATCAAAAATTATTTGAGTTATACAAATTAATTAGAAGTTTTTGTCCAGGTTGCCCAATTAGCTTTTGCGGTAGCGGCAATATCGTTAAATGCTGCATCAATACTTTTACTTCCGTTTAATAATGGTGAGAATGGGCGATTGCCACCAGTTGACCAAATATCAACTAAGCCACATAAGTATTTTCTATTAGAAGAGAAGTTGGTAAATTTGGTTGTATATTGTTTCCTTAAATCAATAATACTATTTAAGAAAATATCATTATTTGTTTTAACATCAGCTTTGTATGCTAAGAATCCATGAGCATAATCAGTGAATGTTTGACATCCTTCATTAGAAATAATAGCTTTAATAAAATCTTTGGCTAATGCTGAGTGTTTGCTTGTTTTTGGAATAGCAATATATTGATCTTCACCAATTATATAAGATGTATTAGAGTATTCGGCTTTTGCTTCTTCTAAAACTGGGGTTTTCATTATTCCTAATTGGAAAGTATCATTATAAGTTCCGTTATTCGTATACGATAATGAGTCATTATATAACCAGTCACCATTAAACATCATTGCGGCATAACCATTAATAAATTGTTTTTGAGCTTGACCTGCAGTCATATTATTAGTATCTGGAACATAATAACTTTTGGCACTATTGAATAAGCCTTGCCACTTAGAAGTAGCGGTTTTCAATGCGTTATAAGTTGGATTTTTATTTACATCAAAGTTATCAGCACTTTCATATTTTAAAAATTCTTGAATCGCATCTTTACCCGCTAATTGAGCCCACCAATCAAAGACGGTATAGTCAAAATAGTCAGTATTAGTACCAGTGTAGATAAATGGTTTTACAGTAGTTGTTCCATCTGGGTCACCAGCAACAATAACTTTACTAGAATTAATAGTATCACATAACTCCACTAATTCATTATAAGTGGTAGGCACTTTCCAGCCGTTTGCTTCAAACATTTTTGTGTTATAGAATATACCGCCAATCGCAGAAACAAATGGAAGGCGGTAACATTTCTTTTCACCATTGCTCTTAGTGAAATAAATGGAATCTTTATATTCATCAGCGACTTTATCTTTTACAGTTACACCATCAACAGTTTCATTCAATAAATCATCTAATTCTAAAAATTGTCCTGATGCTGCATTATATTTCCAGTTATTTCCTACAGAAATATATAAATCATCAGTGTTGTTTTTAGATCCTAGATTTTTAGAAATAAGACTTTCTGATTCATATATAGCAGTAATATTGACTTTTACTCCTTCATGTGTTTTTTGAAATTCCTCGGCTATTTTGTGAATCCATTCTTCACCATAACTAGCTTTGATACAAACAATATTTAATGTGTTAGCATCAGTTTTGTTATTGTCACATCCAGTCGTGGCAAAAGCAAGTATGGAGGTTATAACCATTGCAGGTAATAATTTTTTAAGTTTCATAATACCAAAATCTCCTTTTTTAACTTTGTGAATTAATACAAAACTATTGTAAGCGTTTTATTTATAAAAAGTCAATAGATTTGTAAAATGATATACTAGTTTAATTTTTTAAATATTTCCATTTTTTCACAAACTAAAAAAATAGTTGTTTTTTATAGCCGCTATCATTTATAATGTAGTTGATAGAGGTGACTAGTATGCCAAAATTAAACAAGAAAATATTGTCTTTATTGGTAGCGGTATCATCGCTTGTTGCTTGCTCAAGTAATAATGTTACTAAAAACATTGCACCAGGAGAAGATATTGATCTATTAGATAATATTGAATTCGATTATGATAATGCCTTCTTTGATGATTTTTCTAATGGTGTCTCAAGTGATAATTGGTACATTGGAAAACAAGCATGGGGCGGTAGTAATGGTGGTGTAGTCCCTAATAATATTAAATATACCGATGATGGAACGCTTGTTATCACTGGTAATGGTAAATATTATTTAGATGGCGATATTAAAGGTGTTGGCGATGTTAAAGATGGTCGCTATACTGGTGGCGCTTTAATATCTAAATTTATGGTTCAACCCGGAAGATACGAAATTAAAATGAAAGTTTTACCACGTGCAGGTGCTTGCACAGCTTTTTGGACTTTTGCTTATGATGTTGATGACGCTAGTAATCATGAAATAGATATTGAATTACCAGGCGGACATCGTAGTGATAATATTTCATTTAGTAATGTGCTCAATACTAATTATATAAAAGAAAACCTTAATCAGTCACAAGATATAAAAGTAAAAGAGACATTTTCTTCTCCAAATGAAATTTATTTCAATGATGGGGAATGGCACACATTTGGATTTGATTGGTATACTGATCCAGAGAGTGTTGTTTATTATGTAGATGGTAAAATTAGTGCAATATCTAATGTATTTGTTCCAACTAAACAAGCACGTCTTTGGGTGGGATGCTGGTTTCCAGTAACATCTGCTTTCGTGGGAAGTGCTGATTTTGAAACAGATAATATGTATGTTGATTATGTAAAGTATATTCCATTTAAAAATCAACCATATGAAGAGTTTACCCCTCCTATTAGTGGTTATGCATTTGATGCAGAATATCCGACAAGTCCAATTTCCACCCCAATTATAAATAAGATAAGCAATGGAACATTTGAAAAATTAAAATATAATACTTCACAAATTGGCGGATGGCGCTTAACAAAAAGAGTAAGTGAAGAAAAAGATATCTCGGAAATTGTAAAAATAGTTGATGATCAAGGATATGAAGATTCAAAAGCTTTAAGTGTTAGTGATGGTGCGATTGTCTATCAGCTTATTGATTCAGTATATCATGGATTTAAACATGATTTCTCTTTCTATGCAAAAGGAAATGGCAAAGTAACAATTAGATATTATGGAGTTACAACTTCAGAAATCTTATTATCAAAAACTATTGAAGTAAATAGTGATGAACTTCAAAAATATCATTTAGATTTAGAAGCTCCAGAAAATAGTCAAACTATTCGTATTAACTTAGAAAGTTCTACAGGTAATAGTTTAATTGTTGATAATTTTGAGTTGTATTTGAAAGGAGACACTTATGGAAAATAATGATCTTATTCCATGTGTGGAAGAAAAAAAGCCTAAAAAGAAAATAACTAAAAAACGCAAAAAAGAATTAATTTTCGTTGTTGTTATGCTTTTTTATCCAGTGTTACAATTTTTGTCAACTTGGATATTTGTTAATTCTTATTCGATCATAATGGCTTTTGAAAATATTTCCTTAGAAGGTAATGTTACTTTTGCCGGTTTAGATAATTTTATTCAAGTTATTAAAGGCTTAATTGATCCCAATATTGGCGCTGTTACATTAGCCAATGGTACTAAAATACCATATAATTTAATGATTGTAATTAATTCACTTGGATATGGATTAATAGCAATATTCATAAGTCTTCCTTTAGCGCTTATTTGTTCTTATTTCTTATCTAAGAAAATGCCTTTTGCTAATGTGTTTAGAGTAATATTCTTTTTACCAAACATTATTTCCACTGTAGCGCTTGTTTACGCGTTTAGAATGCAAACACTTGACTCTAGCGCTGGTATTCTTTATCACTTTTTAGCGGGATTAGGTTTAAAATTTGAAACTTGGCCAAGCACTACGGCAATTGTTTTTGTCTATTGTATTTGGGCGGGATTAGGTTATAACGTTTTACTTTTATCTGGTGCAATTGGAAGAATTCCAAAAGAATTATTTGAGTCAGCACAAATGGACGGAGCGAGTTCGTTTAAAGAGTTTACTAAAATTATGATTCCAATGATTTGGCCAACAGTTGTAACACTAATTGTAGTAGGATTAACAAGTATTCTTACATTATATTTACAACCAGTTTTATTCAATCTTAATAATAATGAAACTATTGCTGGAACCATATTTAATGGTGTTAGTGGTGGAACAGCAAGTAAAACACAATATCCGTATTATGCAGCATTTGGATTATTGTTCTCATTTGTTCTTGCCCCAGCTATTTTATATATTCGTAAAATAATTTCGAGAAAATTCTCGGATACTGATTGTTAGGAGGGTGTGTTTAATGGAACAAGTACAAAATGTAAATACAAAAAAACATCATCATAGCCCAATATTATCAGTAGGCGTTTGGATTGCTTTTGCTATTTTTATTCTTTATTCATTGTCTTTGTTATTTCCATTTGTTTGGATGCTATTAAATTCTTTCCGTAGTGTAGAAGAATGGCGCCATTTAACAACCATTAAGGAGTATTGGAGTTTTCCAACGGAATGGGACTTTACTAATTACATTGCGATTATCAATAAAAGTGTGAATGGTGATAATATTTTATCAATGATCTTTTATTCAGTGCTTTTAACAGTTTTAGGGACAATAGTTAATGTGTTTTTCTCTGCTTGTGCTGCTTATGTAGTAGCAAAATATGAATTTCCAGGTAAAAAAATATTATATGCTTTAGCAATCTTTGCGATGGTGGTACCGATTGTAGGTACATTACCTGCACAAGTTAAATTTATGGAATTCTTGCATTTAGAAGATTCGGTTATTGGTGTTTTATTCTTATATTCGGGAGCATTTGGCTTTAACTTTATTTTACTTCATTCATCATTCGAAAGTGTTTCTTGGACATATGCTGAAGCTGCTCAAATGGATGGAGCAAGCCATTTTTCAATTTTCTTTAAAGTGATGATACCAATGTGTCGCGGACCAATTATTTCTTGCTGTATTTTACAAGCTATTACATTATGGAATGATTATTCCACTCCATTCTTATTTATGAATTCCCATAAAACTTTAGCGGTAGGACTACAAGCTATTCAATCAGAACTAGAATTAGGCGGAGAATATCCACTTATTTTTGCTGCAATGATTATTAGTATTCTTCCAGTATTGATTTTATATTGCGTTTTCCAGAAGAAAATTATTGAGAACACAGTAGCAGGGGGGTTAAAAGGATAATATGAATAAAAAAGTATTTATTTTTGCTAGCCTTTGCTTAATTGGACTTACGAGTTGTAATAATTCTAGTAATGAATTATCTTTTGAAAAAAAAGAATATAGTGTCTATAGTGGTGAAGCAATTAAAGTTGAACAGAATTATTCTAATGTTAAATATGAAATTGTTGGTAATAATACCTATGATGTTAAGTTAAATGCAAAAACAGGCGTATTTACCTTTGAAGATGATATTCCTAATTATGCGCAAGTAATGTGTGTTGCTAAATATAAAAGTATGACAACGGAACCAGTTGTAGTTACTTTATTAAATGATTATGAAGTTGCGGAAATTACTTTTGACAATTTATCTAGTTATATTGTGGATGGTGAATTTGTAACTGCGACAGCGTCTCTTTCTTACGCTATGACATATTCTTTAAAAGAAAATGTTCCAGGGATAAGCATCGATTCATCAAGCGGTAAAATTAAATTTACCGAAAAAGTTAAAAATAAAACACCTTTTATCGTTGTGGCTCAAACACATAATAATGCAAAAAGCGAAAAAACATTTTATAGTTTAACAGAAAATTTTGCTTCGGTAATTAATAACCGCCAAGTCGTGGAAAGAAATAGTAATGGAGTAGCGACATTTAAACTAGATTTTTCAAAATGTGTAGAAATAAAAGAACAAGATATTTTGGGTTTAGCAAATGAACAAAATACTCTTATTGATAAAAGTAATTATTCTTACAATATTGATAATGTGACATTAACAATTAAATCATCATATTTAAATAATTTATATGATGGAGTTAATGGCTTAAAAATTATTACAAGTTTAAACGCTGTTGCAATTGATGTAGAAATAGCAACTAAGTTTATTTATACTGCTGAAGATTTGGCTTCTATAAATGATAATGAGGCATCTTTATCTGGTTATTATGTTTTAATGAATGATATTGATTTAACAGATTATTTATCCCAAAAAGAATTAGGATGGACACCAATTGGAGGATATCAAGATGTTGTTGATCCTAATATTGCTACTAAATATGCATTTAAAGGAACTTTTGATGGCGATGGACATGTTATTTATAATATGCACGCTAATAGAAAAGATGAGAAATCATTTAATGCTGGTTTATTTGGATATTTAACAAGTTCAGCGATTATTAAAAATCTTGGAGTTACCGGTACATTATATGTATCTTCATATTCCGGTGGCTTAGTAGGTTCTAATTCGGGAACAATTTCTAATTGCTGGGCTGATGTCGATGTTAATGTTTATACTGGAGAGGATGTTTATCGTTATGTTGGAGGCTTAGTAGGTAATAATTTTGGCACTATTGAAAATTGTTATTCGATGGGTGAAGTGCTTTGTGATAGTTATTATGGAGCATTCGTTGGTTATAATGGTGGAGAAATTATCAATTGTTATGCTTTATCATTAACAAGTTTAAATAAGTTTGTGGGCTTTGGACTTGTTGATGAATCTTGTATTTTATTTAATAATGAAACTTTATTCAAACAATTTGATTTTAGTAAAGTGTTTACTGATAATATTTGGAGATGTAATAAAAACGAATTACCAGTATTAGTACCACAAATTGTCTATTACTCAATTACAAAAATGGCGATTAAAAAAGATTTGCTTGATAATACTTATTACGAAGGAGATAATATCATCTTTGATGTCGATATTTTTCCAAAATCTTTAGAAAATATTTATAAAAAAAATGTACAATATAGTTTAGTTAAAAATGGTGGCGCGCATTTTGAAAAAAATGTACTTCATACACTTAATGCTACAAATAATAAACTAGAAATTAAAGCGACTTTAGATATTGATGGAGTTAAATTTGAAGATCAAATCGAAATTATATTAGCAAAACACGCTGAGCAAATAATTATTTCTTATGATACTGATACCTTATATACTGGACAAACTTATGAATTGGAAGTGGAATTTTTACCAAGTGGATCAGTAAGTTCGCTTGCATTTTATGCTAAAACAAATGGCAATCAAGGACTTCGTATAGAAAATAATAAGATTATCATTTCAGAAGATGCAACCATTAGTGAGTTTAGTGTCTATGCATGTGATTTAAATACTGGATTAAAATCAAATGAATTAACATTTAAAGTTAAAAAAGTTTTTAATTTAACACCAGTTGCTTTATATGGCAATGAAGATGCTATAGTGGGCTTAGATAATGTTACTAAAGTAGAAGTAGATAATAAAATAGTGACTTTTGAAAGAGTAAATAATGGTATTAAGATTAGCAAAAATAATTTTAAAACAAATACTCAAGCGGTAGCGATAATTACCACAGTAAATAATGTTTATCGCGTGTTAGTTACTTACTATGCACATACATCATATAATAAAGAATATGTCTTAAAAAATTATCAAAATGTTATTGAAATTGGAAGCGTACAAGATTTACATAAATACTTTAATCTTTCTGATAATGATAATAAAGTTATGAAACAAGAAAACTATGACAAAGTATTTATGATTACTAACGATTTAGATTTTAATGGTGCTAGCATATGTGGAATTGGTGTTAGTGGTGATAATCAAATACCTTTTAGTGGCAAAATATTTGGATTAGGTCACACAATTTCTAATTTTAAAATAACAAAAAATGAAACAAGTTTATTTGAAGATTCAAATACTAGCCAATATGGCGTAGGCTTGTTTTCAGTGTTTAGTGGTGAAATGTATGATTTAAATATCAAAAATGTACAAGTAGAAGGTAAAAACTTTGTTGGTGGATTAGTGGGGATTATGGCTGATGGGATTATTGAAAATTGTCATATTTATAATGATATAAATAATATTACCGCCAGCGGATATATTGAATCCCAAGATGAAGTTTATGTGGCGGGACTTGTTGGTAAAAAGTTTAAGGGCACGGTTTTAGGATGTACTTATAATTATACTAATACGAATGTGATAGGAGGAATAAAATAATGATAAAAGAATCAGTAGGTTGCGATCAAAGTTATGCTCGTACAGTAAATAATGAATTAGTAATACAAAAGTTGCGTGAGTCGGATTATTCCGCAACAGATTTAGCTAGAGAATTAGATTTATCTCATGCTGCAATATCTTCGATATTAAAAGGATTGGTTAATGACCGAATTATTAAAGCCTCATATTCAAGTTCGACTGCAGGAAAAGGAAGAAAAAGAGTGTTTTATTCTTTGAATGAAGCGTATGGACTCATTATTGTTGTTTCTTTATCTAATAATCGTTATCAGATAATTATTTCTAATATTCGTGAAGAAATATTATTAGAAGAAGAAAAAGAAATTGATAAATATGATGTAGCCACGATGTATGAAATAGTTTTAAGGATAAAAGATATTTTAATAAGAAATGAATATCGTGATATTCCATTAAGAAATATCATCATTGCCGTGCCAGGACGAGTAAATGCCATAAGTGGAGAATTGCAACTATCAAAACACTTTGATGCCGATTTATTTGATGGTAAGAATAGCATTAAAAATATCTTCAAAAAATATTTTGATGTTCCGATTACTTTGGATAATGATATTAACTTATCAATAATTGGTGAAATGAAATGCGGTTGCTTAAAATCAACAAATAATGCGATGCTTGTTTATATTGATAATGGTATTGGCGGAGCGCTTATTATTGGCGGAAAATTCTATGGCGGTGACTTAGGATATGCTGGTGAATTAGGCTTAATGCATGCAACATTTCATGGAAAAGAAAGTTACTTAGATGAATTTGCTTCTTTACGTAGTATTAAAGAATATGCTCGAGGTAAATATAATCATCCATTTGTGGTTAAGGATTTAATAAACGAATATCAAAAGAAAGAAGATTTATATCAATATATTAATGAAACTGCTCATTTAGTAGGACAAAAAATACGTGATGTCATTGAATTACTTAATGTTTCTAAAATTGTGATTTCTGGGCGTGTAACACTACTTGGTAATGATTATTTAGATGCAATTAATCAAGAAGTCCATAAATCAAAAAATATAGCAAAAGTTGAATTTTCTAAATTATCGAAAAAATCCATTCTAATTGGTGCGATTTCTAAATCAGTAGATCAATCAATACCACTTATGACTGGTAGTATAAAAATTTAAGAAAGGATGTATCATTATGGCAAGTATAAGTCTAAAAAATGTAACAAAAATTTATAAAGGCAATGTCAAAGCAGTCAGCAATTTTACAATGGATATTGAAGATGGTGAATTCATTGTATTTGTTGGACCTTCTGGTTGTGGTAAATCCACTACTCTTCGTATGATTGCAGGATTAGAAGATATTAGTAGTGGTGAATTATATATTAATGGTGAATATATGAATGATGTTGAACCAAAAGATCGTGATTTAGCAATGGTCTTCCAAAACTATGCTTTATATCCATATCTAACTGTGTATGACAATATTGCTTTTGGTTTAAAACTTCGTAAAGTACCAAAAAACGAAATAAAAACTAAAGTACATGAAGTAGCAAAAATATTAGGCATTGAAGAATATCTTGACCGCAAACCTAAGGCTTTATCTGGTGGTCAAAGACAGCGTGTAGCTTTAGGGCGAGCAATTGTTCGTGATGCTAAAGTATATTTATTCGATGAGCCATTAAGTAACTTAGATGCTAAACTTCGTGGCGCAATGCGTGTAGAAATTATTCGTTTATATGAAAAACTTAAAACAACATTTATTTATGTTACACATGACCAAGTTGAAGCTATGACCATGGGAACAAGGATTGTTGTTATGAAAGATGGCGTTATTCAACAAATTGATACACCAACAAATTTATACGACCATCCAAATAATAAATTTGTTGCTGGATTTATTGGTACTCCACCAATGAATTTCTTCCAAGTAAAGTATGAAAATGATGCAATTACTTTCGAAAATGGCTTACAAATCAAACTAAATCGTACTTTAAATGCAGCACATGGAAAATTCTATAAAGCAAAAATCAAGGAAGAGGAAGAGCGACTAGAACAATTGCAAAATTTTACTTTTAATGGAAATGAACAAACTCGTCAAAAGTTTATTGCCGCTCGAGAAAAAGAACTAGAAGAATCTAAGAAAAGGTTAGATTACTATAAAGTAAATTTAAAGAATCCACATCACATGATTATGGGCATACGCAGTGAGAATATCCATATAGCAGGCAAAGATGAACACTATATCAAAGCTCGTGTGGGTGTTGTGGAGTCATTAGGTAGTGAAAGTTTAGTATACCTTAAACTAAATTTAGACGATGTAGAAGTGAATTTAAGAGGACATAACAACGAATTTGTTATGAAAATGCAAGGACGTTCTAATTATCATTTTGGTGATATTGTCAAAATAGCTTTTGATGAAAAGAGTTTCCACTTATTTGATGAATTAACAGAAGAAAATATATTGAAAAATAAATAAAGGAGTAACACACAATGAGAAATGTTAAATATGCATTATTTATGATTATGGCGTTAAGTTTAATGGGATGTAATAACGATAATTCATCACCGTCTTTAAAACCTACCACAAGTTATTCCACTAGTGAAAGTAATTCAAGTGGTGCTACTAAACCAACATTAATTGGTATTAGTATTGAAGATTATCCTTTAAAAACAGAATATGAAGTTAATGAAGAATTAGACATTTCTGGAATGAGAATTAAACTTAATTATAGTAATCAAACAAATGAAGTAATTGATGTAATAATGAGTATGGTTACTAAGCCAGATATGACTACAACAGGTGAGAAAACAGTAACGATAACTTATCTTGGTTTTACTGCGTCTTATAAAATTACTATTAAAAATGCTAGTGTAAAAAAAGAAAAACCAACAATTAATTTCTTAGTTGATGAGAAGCCATTTGAAAACGGAACTCAATTTGAAATTGGTAGTGTTAAAGATATTGTTGTTAATATTCCAGAATTAACTAGCGGCGAATATGAAATTTTTTATACCAAAGATGAAGGGAAAACAAATTTAGGCTCAATTGCACCTACAGAAATTGGTAAATACGCTATTAATGTTAAAACATTTGAAACATCTAAATATGAAGCAAGTGAAGCTTTTCGTTGGTATGAAATTATTGCTATTGATAATCGTTTAACCCCAACATTTAGTTTTTCTATTGAAAATGGTGTGACATTTGAAGAAGGCAAAGTACCGGAAATTATAGCTACCGCCAATGAAGAAGATGTGCAAGTAGAGATTTATTATACCAAAGATGAAGGAGAAACTAATTTAGGTAAAGATGCTCCTAAAACACCAGGTACTTATGCAATTAATATTAAATCTATCGCTGATGAAAAATATAAAGAAAAATCGGATTTTAGATGGTACATCATAAAACCTAGTAATATCGTTGATATTCAAGTGACATTCAGTGATGAAACGGAATTTACGTATGATGGAAATCCGCATACACCAAGAGTTATATCAATAACTAATAATGTTGATTACAAAGTCCACTATGAGCAAAATGAACAATTTTATAGCGAAGATGCTCCAACAGAAAAAGGAAGTTATTCAATGGTTGTTTCTTTAGTGAATGAGAATGACGGCTCATTAGTAAGACCTTGGTGGTGCCCATTTACTATTATTTAATTAGTTGTTGTCGAGGAGTGATATTTATGGAAAGTAAAATAAAATTTGGAACAGGCGGATTTCGTGGGATAATTGGAGAAGATTTTAATAAAGAAAATATTTGTCTTGTTGCTCAAGCAATTGCTAATCTAATCAATGAACGAAAGTCTACTAAACCAGTTGTTATTGGTTTTGATTATCGCTTTTTATCCGATAAAGCTGCTACTTGGATGGCAGAAGTATTTGCTGGTAACAATGTTAATGTTCTTTTATCTAAAGAAGCAACACCAACTCCAGCAGTAATGTTTGAAACAAAAAGTTTGAACAATGATTTTGGAGTAATGATTACTGCTTCGCATAATCCTTATTACTTTAATGGTATTAAAGTATTCCAAAAAGAGGGAATGGATGCTGATGTTGAACTTACTAATACTATTGAACGCTTAATTGCGGAAGTAAAAGAAGTTAAATCTAAAAATATTAATAAAGCTTTAAAAGATGGAGATATACAAATCATTTCATTTTTAACAGATTATGTTATATCAATTAAGCGTTGGATTTCGCCTAAGGTTTATGGAAGTAATATCAAAGTTTTATTTGATAACTTACACGGTGTGGGTACAAAATCTTTATCTTTACTAGCTAAAGAATTAAATCTTAAAAATTTTGAAACTACGGGTAAAAAGCAAGATGCATATTTTGGTAATAAGTTGCCAAATCCAACTAAAGAAAATATGGAACTTGATCGTAAATATTTAAAAAAGAAAAAATACGATTGTATTATCGGAATTGATTCTGATGGTGATCGCCTTGGTGTTTTAGATGAATGCGGTCAATATGTCGATAGTAATGAAATTTTATCATGCTTATATTACTATTTGGTAAAATATCGTCATATGACTGGCGATAGCGTGAAAAACTGTGCGACATCAAATTTATTAGATAAAGTAACAACTAAATTAGGATTTACTTGTCATGAAGTAGATGTTGGATTTAAAAATATTTCAAGTAAATTGAAAAGCGTTGATGCTTTACTTGGCGGAGAATCTTCAGGAGGATTGACAATTCGTGGCTATTTATTTGGCAAAGACTCCACTTTTGCTGCGGCATTATTTTTAGAAATGATAATAGTAATGAATAAACCAATATCAAGTATTGTAAAAGAAGTACATGATTTTGCGGAATTCTATCACGCTGATATTGAATCATCCATTTCATATCATGATGAAAAAAAAGTTATTAATTATTTAAATAATGAATGTATTGACTTTCCAGAAAAGCCAAAAGAAATTAAAAGATTTACGCGTAACATAAAATATATTTTCGATAATGATTCTTGGATTTTATTAAGAAGATCAGGTACAGAACCAGTGTTAAGAATTTTTGTAGAAATGGAAACAAAAGAAAAAGCTGAACAATACATCAATATTTTAAAAAATTATGTTAAGAATATTGATAATTAGTTTGAGGGTAAATATATGAGAAAAAAATACAAATTAGAAAAAGAAGTCAAAACTCTTTTTAAAGAGATAAACAAATTAAATAAGGATAATTATTTATTAGAAAATACATATTTTCTTAAGGATGGACGTGTTGTTTGTAAAGACCGTGAATTTGGTGTTTCACGTTTTCCTTATGGTACAGATGGATTTACATTATGGGCTTATTCTTCGGGATATGTTTCTATAAATGAATCAACATTTTATATTGTCTTACCTTCTGATGAAGGAAAAGAACCATATTTAGGCTTTTTTGCTGGAGAAAAACATAAAAATAAATTTGTTCCTATTTCGATTATGGGACGTGCTCAAAGTCCATTAGAAAAAGATGTTATGCGTGCAGTGGTATATAGTAAAGAATGTGTTTATTATCTTGCGCAAACTAAAAGTATGCAATATGCTTTACGTATTTTTGTTAATGATAATAAAAAAGTGGCATTTACAGTTTACGCGAATAACATTAGTCGTGTAGAAAAAACAATTTATTTATCTTCATATATGAATTGCTTATTTAAATACGCCAATGGAGAATGTAATGAAACAAAATGGTTTAAAAAATCAACATTTGATGGTAATGTCTTTGCTTTTGAATCTCCAGAAGATGTAAATCGTAAAGTTCATATTGATAATTTTGGTGTTATTACAAGATCTTTTGTTAAAGAAACTCCAAAGATTATTGATAATACTACTTCAAGAAGTATTTATATGGGAAATAAAGAGAATCAATTAGTAAATTCTATCCCATTACGCGAAGGTAAATTTTCTAAAGAAAAATATGTTACCCATTTTACAGATACCGCAATTATGGGAGATATTAATACTTATCAAATAAGCCCAAGAAAAAGTGTAGTTATTAACTATATTTTGAGTTTTACGCATGATGAAAAAGAATTTGAAAATTTAAAGAAAGAAAATATTTCTGCTCTAGAAGTGGAAAATGAATTAATTAAAAAGCAAAAACATAATAAACGCATTTATAGTGCTAATGATATGCTCAAAATAAATTTTGATGGCTGGAATGATGATAAAATTAATACCACTGTTTTAAATGAATTTTTAAAATATGTTATGTATCAGACAGAATATTGTGGTTTAGCTAAAAATTCAGGAGCGTTATTTTTAGGAGTTCGTGATGTATGTCAACAAATTGAAGCTGCTTTAATTTGGAATCCTAAGGCATGCCGCAAAAAAATATTAGAAGTACTTAGCTTTATCGATTCTAGTGGAAATCCACCACGTCAATACTCTATTCCACCTAAAGGATCAAATCCTTTAATGGATTTACGTGATTTTATTGATCAAGGTGTATGGATTATTTCTACAATTTATAACTATTTAGCATATACAAATGATTATTCTATTTTAAAACAAAAGATTGGATATTATGATCGTATTCCTGGCGGTGGAGTAAAACTTTCTAAACGCCGTGATAGTGTTTTAGACCATATGATTCAAATAATGGATTATCTAATTACTCATATTGATGTTGATACTAAATGTTTAAGAGCAATGTATGGTGATTGGAATGATGCTTTAGATGGACTTGGACTCACTAAAAATCCTAAAAAAGAATATGGAAATGGTGTTTCAGTAATGGCAACACTTCAACTTTATACTAATCTTGAGCAAATGATTGAATTGCTTACTAAAATCAATATGCATGGAGATTTAGTTAAAGTTTATGAGCGTAAACACAAACAAATTCAAGAAGGTATTAAAAAGTTTGCAATTAAAGAACAAGGAAATAGAAAACGCATTGTTCATGGTTGGGGAGAAAATCGTGAATATTATGTTGGAAGTTTTGATGATGTTGACCACAAGTCACGTAACTCTTTAACTGCGAATGCATTCTATGTAATATCAGGTATGTTTAAAAATGGTTTTATTAGTAAAGAGGACATATTAGATGGATTTAAAAATCTTGATTCTAAATATGGATTAAAAACATTTGAACCATATTTTGAAAAAGATGTAAAAGGTGTTGGACGTATTGTTAATTTGCCAAAAGGCACCGCTGAAAATGGTGCGACTTATATTCATGGAGCGTTATTTGGGGTAATGGCATTATTTATGCTTGAAGAAAATGAATTTGCTTATGAACAAATAGAAAAATTACTTCCAATTACACATAAAAATTTAACAACAACACCATTTGTTATGCCAAATTCTTATTCATATAACCTTGAAGAAGATATGGATGGAGAGTCAATGTCTGATTGGTATACTGGTTCGGCAAATACATTGTTAAAGACACTTATTAAAGGAGCTTTTGGTATTAAACCGACTTTAAAAGATGTCCAAATAACAATTCGTGATTATTTCCCAAGTCATAGTGCATCATGCTCTTTATTAGTCAAATGTTCATTAATTAAAATCAATTATGTTAATGAAAATAATGGTGAAAGAAAAGTGTTAGTAAATGGTAAATTAAACAACCAAAAAACATTAGTGTTTGATGAAGAATTTTTATCACAAAACAAAATAATAAATATTGATATAAAGGACTAAGCAGTATGGAATTAAAAATATTAACCGACAAAGAAATAAATGAAGAAGTAGCTCGTGAAATAGTGGAATTAATTAATAAAAAACCTAATGCAGTATTAGGTTTAGCAACTGGTGGAAGTCCAGTTGGTGTCTATAAAGAATTAATTAAAAAATATAATGAAAAAGAAGTATCATTTAAATATGTTAAAACTTATAATCTAGATGAATACATTGGCTTAACAAAAGATAATAAAGAATCTTATTATTACTTTATGTGTCATAATTTATTTAATTATATTGATGTTAATATGAATAATGTTCATTTACCAGATGGCATTAATTATGAAGATAGTATTGCAAATTATGAAAACTCCATTGCTAGTGATGGAGGTATTGATTATCAAATATTAGGAATAGGTAGTAATGGACATATAGCATTTAATGAGCCAGGAACATCTTTTGAAAGTAATGTTCATAAAGTAAAATTAAAAGAATCAACAAGAATTGATAATAGTCGTTTCTTTAATTCTCTTGATGAAGTTCCAACATCAGCGATTACGATGGGACTTAAATCAATTTTAAGCGCCAAAAGAATAATTCTTATTGCTACTGGTGTTCATAAAGCAAAAGCTATTAAACACTTATTTGAAGGAAAAGAAGATATTAATTGGCCAGTTACTATTTTAAATAGACACGAAAATGTTACAATCTTTTGTGATAAAGAAGCTGCTTCATTATTATTAGGAGAAACAACACTATGAAAGGTTTCAAAAATGCAATAATATATAAAGAAAATGTTGGCTTAGTAAAGAGTTCTATTCAATTTGAAAATGGAAAAATATCTTCGTTTGAAGATGGAAATGATTTATTAAGTTTAGATGATAAACTTATTGTTGTGCCAGGTTTTATTGATGAACATATTCATGGTGCAAATGGGTCAGATGTAATGTATGCCACCGATAAAGACTTATCTAATATTGCTAAATCAATTACTAAGGATGGAGTTACATCATTCATGCCCACTACAATGAGCATGGATATTTCCTCTATAAAAAAAGCCTTAAATGTTATTGGTAATTATTCTAATGAAGAAGGCGCTAATGTAATAGGTGCTCATGTTGAAGGACCATTTATATCGAAAAAATATTGTGGAGCGCAAGATCCTAAAAACATTATTAAATCAAATATTGGCATTTTAAAAGATTTGATTGTTTCTTCAAATAATAAAATAAAAATTATAACTATTGCCCCAGAAGAAACAAATTTGGAAGTAATGAAATATTTAAAAGATAACAATATTTTAATAAATGCTGGTCATAGTGATGCTAGTGCAATGCAAGCTGTTGAAGCATTTGAAAATGGTGTTACTTGTTTAACTCATACATATAATGCAATGCGAGGCATTCATCACCGCGATATTGGCTTATTAGGAGAAGGCTTAATTCATGATGACATATATACTGAGTTAATCGCGGATTTGCATCATGTTTCTGGTGAAGCAATTAAATTTTTATATCGTAATAAACCAAGTAAAAAAATTATTCTAATAACTGATTCTATGGAAGCAAGATTCTTACCTAATGGAATTTATGAATTAGGTGGACAAAAAGTATATGTAAAAGATGGGACAGCCACATTAAAAAGTGGTGTTTTAGCGGGTTCTGTCTTGCATATGAATGAAGGAATAAAAAATGTTAAAGATGTTTTAGGTGTTTCCTTAATTGAGGCAATAGATATGGCTACTAAAAATGTCGCAAATCACTTAGGATTAACGAATAAAGGTAGTATAGCAATTGGTAAGGATGCTGATTTAACGATTATTGATGAAAATTTAAATGTTTATATGACAATTGTAAATGGAAAAATTGTATATCAAAAGGAGAACATTATTAATGAAAAATAAAAAGATATTACTATTAGCAATTGCTTGTATGTTATTTAGTTGTAACAGTTCACTTAGACCATTAGAATATGATAAAGAAGTTAAATTAAATCAAAAAGAAAATTATGCTTATAAAGAAAAAATTTTTAAAGAAATTCCAACTGATTTAATTGATTCTAGTAACTTGACTTATGAATTAAGTGAAGATAAGACATATTACATTGTTTCGGATAATAATCATAAATTATCAAGTAATATTTTAGCAATTCCAGAAAAGTATAATGATTTACCAGTTCAAGAAATTGCTAGTGAAGGATTTACTGAGCGTACTTGGTTAAATACGGTTTATATTCCTAAATCAATCAAAAAGATTGGTGATGGAGCATTTAATGGATCTAATATCAAAACACTTTATTTTGATGCTGAAAATGTAGAAGATTTTAATGCTAAAAACTGGGTGTTTTATCCCGCTAAAGGGCAAGTCATTGATGTTTATTTTGGGAAAAACGTTTTAAAAATACCTAATCGTATGTTTTTTCCTCTTGCTACTAATCCATCTATTTTACCAAATGTAAGGAATGTATACTTTTCTAGTGAATCAAAAATTAGTTCTATCGGTGATTATGCTTTTTATCGATTAAACACAATTACTGAATTAAGTTTACCAGATTCGATAACATCAATTGGTGATTATGCTTTTTATGAATGCGGTATAAAGGAATTAATGTTGCCAACTAAATTAGCAAGTATTGGAAAAAACGCTTTTGCTTTTAGTGAGCTTGCACACATTAAATTTAATGGTGATTTAAAAGAAATCAATGAAAAGGCATTTTTAAATAATGAGAACCTTATTGAAGTTGATTTATCCTATACTAATGTAACAACAATTAAAGGTATGTCTTTTTCTTCATGCGGCAAATTAAAAAATCTTTATTTTAATGTTGATGTTGTTGCAATTGAAAAAGAAGCTTTTATGGATTGTGGTAGTTTAAATGTTTTGGTTTTACCTAATAATTTAGTAAGTATTGGTGAAAAAGCATTTAAAAACTGCAATAGTTTAGAACAATTAAGACTAAATAAATCCTTGAAATCATTAGGCAATGAAGCATTCGCTAACGCTATTAATGTTAACAAACTTGTCATTGAGTCAACACATTTAGATGACTTGACTAATGGTAATAAAGTATTTGATAGTTTTTCTAATAATTCTAAGAATGCCATTGTTATATTTACAAAAGGTGTTACTTATATTCCGTCACACTTATTTTTCTCTAGTGCTGAATCTAGTAAAACTCCAGTCATTAAACAATTGATTTTATCAACCTCAATTGAAGCCATTGGCGATTATGCTTTCTTTTATATGGATATCAATAGTGTCGATTATTTAGGACAAAAAAATTCATTTAATAAGATTGATATTCAAGAACATAATGAAGGAATTAAAAATGTTACTATGCATAAGGAGGAAAAATAATGAAAAATAATTTTTGCAAATGTCTATTTATTTTACCTTTGTTCTCTAGTTTAACTATAGGAAATACTTATGCAAAAGAAAATGTCAAATCTTACAAGCAAATGAATCAAGAGAGTACTGAATATGAAATATATCCTAGCCCACAAGAAATAAGTTACGGAACTAAAGAATTAAAACTCACTAGTAATGTTAAAGTGTTTTTTGAAGAAAATGTTGATGTTTATACGCAAAATAAAGCAATGGATGTTTTGTCACTTAAAAATGTAAAAGCTAGCAAATCAACTTTTGTTAATAATAGTGATATAACAACGCTTAATATTGGTATTTATGGAAGTAACAAGAAAGTAGATATGTCTTTAAAAAATAAAGATTTATCTTATATTACTAGCAAATATGATAGTTATTATCTTAATATAAATGAATTATCAATCACAATTTTAGGAAAAGATAGTGATAGTTGTTTTTATGGATTATCGACTTTGGAATTGATTTTCGAACAAACAAATGACACTATTAAAGAATTAGAAATTAAAGATTATAGTGATTCTATGTATCGTGGTTTTATTGAAGGATATTATGGTATACCTTGGACAAGTGAAGAACGCAAAGAATTAATGCGTTTTGGCTCCAAATTTAAGAGTAATATTTATATATATGCACCTAAAGATGATTCATACCATAGTACTAACTGGCGTGGATTATATTCAGAAAACGATTTAAAGATTTTAAAAAGTCAAATTCAAGTAGGGCGTCAAACTAAAACTCGTTTTGCTTGGGCAATTCACCCATTTATGTCTAGTAAGATAACAAATGAAAATTATAGTGAAGGTTTAAAAGCAATAAAAGCAAAATTTAATCAAATTTATGATGCTGGAGTTCGTCAATTTGTTGTTTCAGCGGATGACATTGAAGCAACCTTAGGTGAAGCAACATTTGCAAGTCTTCATACTAAATTGTTAAATGATTTAGCACTTTGGGCAAAAGAAAAAGGAGATTGCTATAATCTAATCTTTGTTCCAAGTTCTTATTGCTATTTATCTAATACTCGTTTAAAAGTAGATTTGGAAAGCTACTATAAATATCTTATGGAAGATTTGGATGAAACAATTCAAATTATGTGGACAGGTAATGATGTATGTAGTAAAGTCTCTACTGGAAAATTTAAAGAGTTTAAAGCACTAACCAATCGTAAACCATTTATGTGGTTAAATTGGCCGGTTAACGATTATGCCCAATCACGTTTATTAATGGGAAAAGGAGAAGTTTTAGATAAATCTTATGCCGATGAAGAAGTTGAATTTAGCGGAATAGTAACTAATCCAATGCAACAAGCCGAACCATCAAAACTATCTATTTTTGCTATTTGTGATTATGCTTGGAATACTAAAAAGTTTGATATGGATCAAAGCTACGCTGACTCATTTAAATATATTGAAGGCAAAGAAACTCAAGCATTTAAAGAAATTGCTAGTCATTTAACAAATACTAATTTATATGAAGGCAAATACTTTGAAGAAGGAACCGCTTTAAGAGTATTAATTAACAACTATAAAATTGATTTAAGAAGTGGCGGGGATGTAACTAAACGTGTTAATGCATTAATTGAATATTATCAAAAATTAGAAGAATATGCGGATAATTTTATCAATAATGCTGAAAATAGAGAGCTCGTGGAAATTATGAAGCCATGGGTCCTAAGTATTAAAGATTCCGCTAGAGCAAGCTATTTATATTTGGATATGATGTATAATGAAACCAAGTATACTAAAGATCAATTAAAGCAAAAATTGGATACCGCAAATGCATTCTATAATGATGCTTTTAATCACAAAGCACCAGTCTTAAATGCAATTAACTATAACATTGATTATAAAAATGTTGATGTAGGTGTTGTTGTTTTGACTCCGTTCTTAAATGAATTAAAATATGCTGCAAACGACCAAATTAAACTAGCAATTGGTGAACCAACTGGTATTGTCTATAGTGGGTTTAATGGAATTTATCAAGGTGATATAAATAATATTTGGGATGATGATGAATCAACTTATTGCTGGTTTAATGATTACCCAAGTGATGATGCTTTTATTCGTCTTGATTATGGAGAAATAAAAACCATATCTAATGTTAAAATTATATTTGGTAACGCTAATGGAAATACTGATTGGATGAGAGGAACGTTAGAATATTCTTTAGATGCTAAAACATTTACCAAATTAGCAGATGTCGATAGCGCTGAAGTATTAGTAAGTCTAAATCAACCAGTTCAAGCTAGATTCTTAAGAATTAAAAACAAAGGTACAACTACGTGGGTTGCTATTAAAGAAATTGCAATTAATAAAATGTCGATTGCAACAGAAGGTTTACCATTTATTAATGCTAATGATAGTGATCCTAGTAAAATGATGGATGGAGACTTAAATACTTATACTTGGTATGATTGGCATAGTCCAGTTGGATCTTATATCTTGATTGATTTTGCCGAGTTTAAAAAAATAAGCAAAATAGAATTCTATCAAGGATGCAATGATCATCCGTCGGATTATTTTGAAAGTTTAAATTTCTATTATTCAACAGATAATATAAGTTACATAAAAATTGGTGAAGACAGTTACGA
This sequence comes from uncultured Bacilli bacterium, assembly GCA_934133115.1. The sequence continues at coordinate 1,575 of CAKPAV010000001.1, read as the reverse complement.
AAGTGTTTTAGATATAGTAATTAATCTAGAGACATCAATTAATGCTCGTTTTATTAAAATTGTATCTAATAAGTTAAATGGAAATGGTGTAACAATTCGTGAAATTGTAGTTTCTTAATGATTAGTAAATAATTAACAAAGCAACTTGAATAGTTAATAAGCAAGTTGCTTTTTTTTAAACTGAATAATATACTTATAATAAGGTTAAGACAATTTATATTAAATAACATATTATTATATAAGTAGGAGAATAATTACTATGGATAAAGAAATATTTGATTTAATTGATTTAGAAATGAAAAGACAAAATAATGGCATTGAACTAATAGCTTCCGAAAACTATGCTAGTAAAGATGTTCGTATGGCATGCGGTTCAATTCTTACCAATAAGTATGCTGAAGGATACCCTAATCACCGATATTATGGTGGATGCAAATATATTGATGAAATTGAACAGTTAGCGATTAATCGAGCGTGTGAACTTTTTGGAGCTAAATATGCTAATGTACAGCCTCATAGTGGATCACAAGCTAATGCCGCAGCATATCGTGCATTATTACCTAATGGCGGTAAAATATTAAGCTTAGTTCTTAATGATGGAGGCCACTTAACACATGGTAGTCCTGTAAGTTTTTCTTCGCATTTATATAACTTTATTCATTACCCATTAGATGAAAATGGACATTTAAATTATGCTAATATTTTGGCTATTGCTAAGAAAGAAAAACCTGATCTTATCTTAGCGGGATATAGTGCTTATCCTTATGCAATTGATTTTAAGCGTATTAAAGAAATTTCTGATGAAGTTCATTGCTATTTTATGGTAGATATGGCACATATTGCTGGTTTAATCGCTGCTAATCTACATCAAAATCCTATTCCTTATGCGGATGTTGTAACATCAACTACGCATAAAACACTTCGTGGACCACGGGGAGGTTTAATTTTAACAAATAATGAAACTTTAATTAAAAAGATTAATAGTGCGGTTTTCCCTTATTATCAAGGTGGCCCATTAGAACATATTATTGCAGGCAAAGCTATTTGTTTTAAAGAAGCGCAAAGCAAAGAATTTAGAATATATGCGAAAAATATCATTGAAAATACGGCATTATGTCAAGAAACATTAAGTGGTTTAGGCGCAATTACTAGTAAAACGGATAATCATTTATTTTTATTAAATACTTTAGATAGTTATAATCTAACAGGATTGGAAGCACAAATATTGTTAGAAAGCATTGGTATTACCACTAATAAAAATATGATACCAAATGATAAGTTAACACCAAAAGAAACTAGTGGCTTACGTATTGGTTTTGCGGCGATTACAACTAGAGGATGTAGTAAGGAAGACGCTATTAAAATAGGTGAACTGATTCATAAGGTATTAAGCAAAAAAATTAGTGAAGAAGAAGCAAAAAATGAAGTCTATTCATTAACGAAATCTTGGAAAAAAATCGAAAATATTTAATGAAACCGCTATTAAAGGAGAGACAAGAAAAAAGTCTCTTTTTTTGTTGACTTTAACTAGTTAAATAGGTACACTATTAACTAGTTAACATTTATGCTTATAAG